>NZ_DAOLGP010000010.1:103569-120202 GCF_035329545.1 Candidatus Neomicrothrix sp. | reverse complement strand
CAAGTGGTCCCATGCAGCTGGCGCAGCCCCGGTCCCTTTCAACTGGCGCATGACAGGGATCAACGCTGATCTCGGCCAGAGCCCACATGTCCTGCGCATCGGATCGCACGGGATGCCGAATCGTGATCGAGTCGGCGGGTGTTGGACTTGGGGAAGAGATACCTGCTCACCACCTGGGGGTCGTGTGCCTCGGTGCGGGGGGTCGTACATGAGGCGACGCCCTCGAAGGTAGGAAGCCAGGACGCCAAGAGCAAAGCCAAGTGACCCATCTCGCATGGTTGTAGTCTGAGTTGCGCTCAGGCTCCGGGTTGCCGCTGCCGCCGTAATTCCCCGCCGAGGGGCGTCACCAAGCCTGACGGTTACTGACCGAGCCTGTCCCTTATCTGGACGTAGACCTCTGGTCCCACCAACGCGGTCAATTCTTCGGCGAGTGAATGGATCACCGTTGTTTCGCCGACGAAGGGCTCGGGTTCCTCGGTGCAGCACCATGCGATGGTGGAGTGTTCGGTGTCCCAGTCGCTGCGGTCCCACGGTCGGAGGACCTTGGTGCCGTCGGGGCGGGTTTCGGCGCGGAGTGGCAACTGCCAACACACCGATGGCTTCCAGACGGTTGGCGACTCCCCAGCGGCGATGGCGGCGAGGTGAAGCGCACATCCCTCCCCACCCTCAAACCCGGGACGATTGAGGAAAATGCAGGCACCGTCGACCACCCGCGTGAGCGTGCGAGCATCGTCGGCGTAGATGCCGCCCTCATGGGCCTCGGCGTGGAACTGGAACATGGACGGCAAAAGAAACATCGCCAACGCCCCGGTATTCATCGACTCTTCCTCATCGAGGAACCGGGTTCCGTGCGAACAGCAACCTTGGTTCAGATGCTCCGCGTCTGTTGGCAGAATCCCTTTGCAGCCGTTGCCCCAAATGCAGGTCCAGTTCGACGTCAGGAACGTTGCGTCGACGTCCCAAATCGTCCCGTCGATGGGATCTTCGAACCGCTCGTGTTGCTGCTCGTCCAAGCTTTGAGAGTAGACGCTGGGCCGGGTGAGGGTGCACGGTGACCACTGGGTCTGCGTTGACGTTTCGGAATTGCAACACCTCAGGTTGCAGGAAAGGCCAAGGGCAGCACCGCGCTCAGGCTCCGGGCTGGGGTTGCTGCGTGCGTCGGTGGCGGAGACGGGCGCGCTGCGCAGGCGCCTCGACGGTGGGCTGCGTGGGCTGCTCTGCAGCCGACGGGGTGCCGGCTTCGCCGGTCGGGGTGGTCTTGGGTGTGCTGCCCGGATGGGCGGTGCGCGAGATGTCGTCGACGACGCGACGTGCCTCGATCAGCGCGGTCAGGTCGTCGGCCACCTGCTCGAGCGGATCGTGGCCATCGCCGGGTACGGCCGGCTCGGCGGCGTAGGCCCGACACAGTTCGGCGGCCACGTCCTCCGAGCGCCGAACCCGGCCATGGACCGCCATCAGCTCGCTGCGGCGGTCGCGCCGGGGGAGCGTGGTTGCCAGGGCGATGCGGTCGTCGAGCTCAACGGCGTGGTCCTCGAAGCGGGCGGCCATCTCGTCGAGCACGGTCGGGGCGCCCTTGCGGCGACGCATGGCGCGGGCCCGCTGGACGCCCCGCGAGGAGCGCACGACGCGGCGGTGCAGGTGGGCCGACGGGGTTGGCGCCGCCAACCACCACACCGGCGCTGTCGTGCGGCGCGACGGCACGGGGCGGTTGCGGCGGGTAGCGGCGGCCAGCGCCGCTGCGATCGACCCGACGATGAGCACGATCCAGAACACCGCCAGGATTGCCACGACCGTCCCGGCGCTCACGCGTCGTCCCGTCCGCTCGTCTGGTTACAGGCCTTCATCCCGTCAGCCTACGGCGGTGGAACGGCGCGCAGTCTCGCGGCTTTGGTTATTCCAACCCTGCGGCCGGGGGCGAACATCGGGTGGCGGCGGCCAGGCTGAGGCCCACACGCCACCGACATGTTCCAGGCGACACCGATCGGCGTAACGGTCGATCCACGCCGCCACCGTGCTCAGCTCGTCGGCCAGCGCCTTGGTGAGTGCTTGGGTGGGCGGTTCGGGCTCTGGCCCGGCCTCGCCGAGGCGCCACGAGCCGTCGGGGTCGCACCAGCGCACCGCCACGCCAAACTCCAGCTCCACGGTGGTGCCGTCGGGGGTGGAGAATCGGATCAGCGACGGGGCCCGAAGCGTCGCGCAGCGCAGGCTGCGCCGCAACGCCGAGGTGTAGGCGGCCAGGCGATCCCGGGTGGCGGCAGCCTCCTCGAAGCGCTCCTCGGCGGCCAGGCGATCCATGCGCTCGGTCAGCGGGGTGGCCACCACCCGATGCTGACCGGAGAGCGCCAGCGTTGCGGCCCGAACGGCGTCGCCATAGCGGGCGTCGTCGACCTGGCCGGAACACGGGCAGGAGGTGACCCCGAGCTGGGCGGCGGTGCAGGGGGTGGTGCGGGGGGGACCTCCGCGCACCGAGAGGCGGGTGGTGCAGCGGCGCAGGGGGACGGCGTCGCCGACCGCCTCGGCGATGTGTTGGCCCACCTTGCGCGACGGCAGCGGGCCCAGCGCGGCAGCGTTGGCCGGTGGCGTTCGAGCACACACGAGGCGTGGGTAGGGCTCGTCGGTCAGGGTGAGCCAGCACCCGCCTTTGCCCGGGCGTCCCTGGCGGTTGTAGCGGGGGTCGAGCGCCTGGATCAGGCGGATCTCCAAGACTGCGGCCTCGAGGGTGGAGGGGGTGCGCCGGTGGTCGATGCGGACGCATTCCTCGAGCAGGCGGCCGACTTTGCGCCGGGTGTCGGTCGAAAAGTAGCTGCGCACCCTCGAGCGCAGGTTGGTGGCCTTCCCCACGTAGATCACCCGGTTCTGGGCGTTGCGCATCAGGTAGACGCCGGGGGAGCGGGGCAGGCGGTCGGTGAGGGCCAGCTTGGGCGCCTGGGGGTGGCCGGCCATCTTGGGTAGGGCGATCAGGTCGTCGAGCCCGGTGACCCCCCACGACGCAGCGCGTTCGAGTTCGACGTGCAGCAGGTCGGCGGTGGCCAGGGCATCATCGAGCGCCCGGTGCGACGGCTGGTGGGGGAGGCGCAGCACCCGGGCGAGGGTGCCCAGCTTGCAGTCGGGCACGTCGCTGCGCATCAAACGACGTGCCAACGCCAGCGTGTCGACGCCTCGGTTGGTCAGCGGCTCACGACCGGTGGCGGTCAGTGCGGCGTCGAGGAAGCTGCGGTCGAAGCGCAGGTTGTGGCCGACGAGCACCGCGTCGCCAAGGAACTCCAAGAACGCCGGCAGCACCGCCTCGATGCGCGGCGCCCGCACGACGTGGGCGTCGGTGATGCCGGTGAGCACGGTGATGTTGGTCGGGATGGCCCGACCCGGGTTGACCAGCGACTGGAGCGTCCCCAGGCAGGCGCCGCCCCGCACCTTGACCGCCCCCACCTCGGTGATCAGGTCGACACCGGCCTGTCCGCCCGTCGTCTCCAGGTCGACGATGCAGAAGGTGACGTCGGCGAGTGGCGAACCCAGATCGTCGAACGACCGTTGAACCGGGGGCGCTGGCGGGCGTCGCATCGGGGACACCATAGGCGAACACAGGTTCGTCGAACAGCAGTTCACTCAATTGGAATAATGGACCCCGGGCGGCCGTCGGGCGCATCGGCCACCGGCTGCGCCGGACGGTAGCCTGACCGGTTGTGAACGACGACCCGAGTGACGATTCAACGACCGGTCCAACAACGGCGGCCCACCCCCGTTATCGCTGCACAACCTGCGGCAACCTCACCCGCTTCGACGTGGTCGCCACCCGCCGAACCCGGGAGTTCCACCACTACTCGGTCGGCGGCGATCTCACCGTCGAACAAACCGAGACCCTCGATGAGGAAGTCGAGTCGGTCAGCTGTCGCTGGTGTTCCAGCCCGGCCGGAGTCGTCACCGTCGACGCGTCGGACGGCTGAGGCATCCGTGCCGAGTGAGCCCGACCACGGCAGCCGGCGATGACCGCCGGCTCCGACGCCGAGGAACAGGTGGTGCGGCCTGCCCTGGAGGCAGCGCTGGACGTGGCCGAGGCAGGCCTGGCGGAGAAGCCTCCGCGCCAGCCTCCACGGGGACTTCGATCGGTGCTCGGGTTTCATAAGCGTCCAAGCGCGGCGCTGGGTGCGGCCCGGCGGGTTCTCGACCGCGACGACGCTTTCCGTGCCCTGGTGCTGGAGCGCATCGATGCCGACCGCTTGAGCCCCGGAGCCGCTGCGTTTCTTCTACGAGACGATGGCTGGCGCGACGCGGTCGGCGATGCCGTTCGAGCGTTGGAAGAGGCGGCCGATGACGACCGGGCGAGGGCGGATGATCGGGCGGCGACCGAACAGGTGGTCACGCTCAGCGCCCGGTTGGCCGAGTTGGAGGCCGAAGTGCCTCGAGTCGAGGCCGAGTTCACCCGGTTGCGCGAGGTGGAACGCCAGGCCGAGGAGGTCGCCGAACGCCTTCGCGAGCAGGAGGCGCTCAACGAACGGCTGACCGGCGAACGCCAGCGGGCGGTGCGCGAGCTGGCCGACGAGCGCCGGCGTCTGGCTGACCGCACCGCCCAGGTGCGTTCGCTGTCCGCCGATCTGGAGCGCATTCGCTCCCAGGTGCCCATGGACGACGGGGGACCGGACGATCCGACGCCCCCAGCCCGTCCGGTTGACGTTGCCGAGGAACTGTCGGCGCTGCAGACGAGGGCGGAGGCCGCCGAGTCGGCGTCCGCAGAGACCGCCCAGGCGATGGTCCGGCTGGGGCGGGAGCTCGCGGCGCTCGGCGAACGCCTCGATCCCGAAGCGGCGGGGCGCGTGGAGCAGGGCGATTCGGACCCTCGGGGGTCGACCAGCCCGGAAGCGAGCGACGGCGAGCCGGGCACCGCCCCGGTGCTCGCAGGGCAACATCGGAACGGTCGTCGCGGCCGGACCGTTCGCCGCCGGCCGGTCCGCGTGGGACGCGGCCTGCGCGATGGCTCCCCTGACGCCACCCGGGAGCTGCTGCGAACGCCCGGCCTGGTGCTGTGGGTCGACGGGTACAACGCATCGATGGCGCTTTGGGGTGACCTCGATATCGGCGGTCAGCGCGAGGCGTTGGTCCGCGCCCTCGGACGGTTGGCCAAGGCCTGCGGCACCCACATACGCGTGGTGTTCGATGGTGACAGTGGCGGAGCGCCCCCGGTCACCACACCGCTGCCGGTGCGAGTGGTGTTCACGAAGGCGGGGGTGGAGGCCGACGACGACATCATCGACGCCGTGGCGGCGACCGACGCGTCGCAGCCGGTGGCGGTGCTCAGCGCCGATCGGCGTGTGCGCGACGGCGCCTCTGTGTACGGCGCCAACCTGTTGTCACCCGACGATCTGCGAACGGTGTTGGCCGACGGTGGCTGAGGGATCCCCGTCCGACGGCCTGGGTGGTCTTGCCGACCGGGTGCTCGAGGTTGGGCGGGACGCGGGCCTGGTGGCGATGGGCATCTGCGATACCGAACCGTTTCTGGAGGCGCGCCAAGAACTCCTCGACCGTCGCGACGCCGGCCTGGCCGGCACGATGGCCTTCACCTACCGCAACCCGGAGCGTTCGACCGAACCGGCGCGCCTGCTGCGCAACGCAGCCAGCCTGGTGGTGGGGGCGATGCCGTACCGCCAACCGCGCCTGGCCGACGACGGAGACACTGCCCGCTCGGGCGGCGTCACCGGCGCGGGCGACGTTGCCGCCAGCGGTCAACGTGGGACCCTCTCACTTCAGGCCCGGGTGGCCCGATACGCCACCGACGATTACTACGCCGTGCTGCGAGCTGCGTTGGAGCGGGTGGCCGACGAGTTGCGTCAGGCCGGGTTTCGGGCCCACATCGTCGCCGACGACAACGCGCTGGTCGACCGCGCCGCGGCGGTGCGCGCCGGCCTGGGGTGGATCGGCCGCAACACCGGGCTGATCACCCCCGAGGCGGGCGGCGAGGTGGTGTTGGGCTCGGTGGTCACCGACGCGGTCCTTCCCACCACAAACCGGTCGGTGGCCGACGGCTGCGGCTCGTGTCGGGTGTGCGAGCCGGCCTGCCCGACCGGAGCCCTCGACGACGGACGACTGGACGCCCGCAAGTGCCTGGCCTGGCTGGTGCAGGCCCCCGGCGACTTTCCCCGCGAGCATCGCCAGGCGCTGGGCGACCGCCTGTACGGCTGCGACGAGTGCACGGTGGTGTGCCCACCGAGCCGGCTGGCGAGCCGCCGCCTGGGCGACCTGCCCCATGGCGAGCGTCCGGGGCCGACGGTTGACGTGCTCGAGGTGCTGCGCCTTGACGACGAGACGCTGCTGGAGCGCTACGGCCGCTGGTACCTGCCGGGCCGTGACCCGAACGCCCTGCGCCGCAACGCGCTGGTGATCCTGGGCAACACCGGCGACGGGTTCGACGGTGCCACCGCAGCGGTGCTCGAGCGCTACCTCGCCGACGAATCGCAGCTTTTGGCCGGCCACGCCGCCTGGGCAGCGCTGGCCCTGGGCCGCCAGGACCTGGCGGTCGCTGCAGCCGACCGGCCGTCGGTCGCCGACGAACTCGCCGCCGCTGGGCTGGTGACCCCGGTTGCGGTTGGGTCCCGCCGTTCGCAGGCCGATGGCGCGAGTGCTACATCTGGTGGCCCGTGAAGCACCTGCTGGTCACCAACGACTATCCCCCCAAAGTGGGTGGTATCCAGAGTTACCTGTGGGAGCTGTGGCGGCGTCTCGACCCCGATGACGTCACCGTCCTGACGACGCCCCACGAAGGGGCGGCCGCCTTCGATGCGGCTGCGCCCCATCGCATCGAGCGCACCCGGGATCCGGTGCTGTTGCCGCACCCCGGCCTGGCCCGCCGCATCGAGGCGCTGGCGCGCCAGGTCGATGCCCGGCTGCTGGTCCTCGACCCGGTGCTGCCCCTGTCCGTCCTCGGGCCACGGGTGGCGCGTCGCCTCGGCATCCCGTGGGTGGTTGTGGCTCATGGGGCGGAGATCACCGTGCCCGGTCGCCTGCCGGTGAGCCGAGCATTGTTGGGTCGGGTGTTG
This sequence comes from Candidatus Neomicrothrix sp., assembly GCF_035329545.1. NCBI lineage: Bacteria > Bacillati > Actinomycetota > Acidimicrobiia > Acidimicrobiales > Microthrixaceae > Candidatus Neomicrothrix > Candidatus Neomicrothrix sp. Next base: position 113,177 of record NZ_DAOLGP010000010.1, on the reverse strand, counting down.
CGCTCCGCCGATGGCGTGATCGCCGCCGGCGGATACCCGCTGGCCGAATCGGAGCGAGCGGCGGGCATGCCGCTGGCCAACGCGGTGATCCCGCCCGGGGTGGACACGACCGACATCACGCCGTTGGCCCCGTCAGAACGGGCGGAGATCAGACGTTGCCTCGGTGTCGATGAGGACACGACGCTCGTGTTCGGCCTGAGCCGCCTGGTGCCGCGCAAGGGTTTCGACACGCTGATCGAGGCCGCCCATCTTCTGGCCCGGCGCGGCCGCAAGCTGACGGTGGCGATCGCCGGCGACGGGCGGGACCGCAAGCGGCTGGATCGGCTGGCCGCCGCCGGTCCCGGTTCGGTCCGGATGCTCGGCCGGGTCACCGACGCCGAGCGCGCCGAGTACTACGGCGCAGCCGACCTGTTTGCCATGTTGTGCCGCGACCGTTGGGCGGGCCTGGAGCAGGAGGGATTTGGCATCGTGTTTCTCGAAGCGGCGGCCGCAGGCGTGGCCTCACTGGCCGGCCGGTCGGGGGGTAGCCACGAGGCGGTGGAGGACGGCGAGACCGGGGTGATCGTCGACGAGCCCGCCGACGAACGGGCGGTCGCCGAGGCGCTGGAATCGCTCATCGACCAACCGGAGCGGCTCGCCGAGATGGGCCGGGCGGCCCGTATGCGGGCCGAACGGGTCTTCGACTACGACGTGCTCGCCCGGGATCTCGATCGCGCGCTGACCCGGCTGGCCACTCCAGCCCGGGTGCAACGATGAGCCGCCGCACGGACGACCGGAAGACTCGGAAGCCCCCCCGCCCCTCCTCGGGCAGGTCGACGCAGCCGACGTTGGCCGACGAGCGCTCCGCTGCCCAGGCCGGCGCCGCCGAGCGAAAGGCCGCAGCCCAGGCTCGCCTCGACGAGCGGTTCGGCGACGACACGCCCGGCTCGGCCCTGATCGTGGCGTCGTGGGTGGCGGCCGCCGCCGTCACGCTCACCGGGCTGGCTGGCTGGGCCTTCGGCGGGCCCTTCGAGATCGCCGCCCTCATCGTGTCGCTGGTGTTGTTCTTCGCCGGGATGGTGATCTGCACGATCGGGTTCGTCGTCGCCGCCTCACGGTCGCGGCGCGACCAGCTCGACCTCGGCCGGCTGGCCCTGCTGACCGGGGTGGCGCCCCGCCGCGTGCGCAACTCGCTGTTCGGTGCGCTGGTGGTGCAGATCATCGGCGGGCTGGTGCCGGCGATCGCCACCAAGGGCCTGGAGCTGGACTTCGGCACGCTGGTCCCGCTGGTCGGGGTGGGCCTGATCTTCTGGTGGGGCGCCGCCTACGGAGACTTTCCCCCGCGCCCGGAGTTGGCCAGATGAGCGCCCGGGAAGCCCAGGGGAGCGGCACCCGGGTGATCATGTTCATGGGCAAGGGCGGCGTGGGTAAGACCACCGTGGCCGCCGCGTCGGCCATCCTGGCGGCCGAGTCGGGACAGCGGGTGGTGGTGACCTCCACGGACCCCGCCCACTCGCTCGGCGATGTGCTGGGCCGCCGGATCGGGTCGGTCCCGGTGCAGGTCACGCCCGGATGTCATGCCCAGCAACTGAACGGGCGCGACCGCCTCGAGGAGTCGTGGGCCGAGGTGGGCGGCTGGGTTCGGCGCGCGTTCGGATGGGCCGGCCTCGACGATCTCGAAGCCCAGGAGCTGATGTTGCTCCCCGGTTTGGAGGAACTCTTTGCCCTGGCCGAGGTGACCAGCCTGGTCGACTCGGGCCGGTTCGACACCGTGATCGTCGATTGCGCTCCAACCGCCGAGACCCTGCGATTGCTCACGCTGCCCGAGGTGCTCGGCTTCTACCTCGACCGTTTCGAACAACAGCGGCCGCTGCGGCGGGCGGTGAGCGAGACGGTGCGACGCCTGGGCGACCTTCCGATCGCCGACGCCCAGATCGCCGGGGCTACCCGTCGTCTGGCCGACGAGCTCTCCGGCGTGCGCCGGCTGTTGTCGGCCGACACGACGTCGGTGCGCCTGGTGATGACGCCGGAACGGGTGGTCATCGCCGAGACCCGCCGCACCCACACGGCGCTCGGCCTGCACGGTTACGCAACCGACGCCGTCGTGGTCAACCGACTGTTGCCCGAGCACGTGAGCGACGATTTCACAGCTCGCTGGCGGTCGGCCCAGCTGGAACGCCTCGACGAGGTCCGCGAAGGTTTTGGCGGCGTCGACACGCTGATCGCCGAGATGTCACCGATCGAGCCGATCGGGGCCGGCACCCTCGCTGAGATGGCGCGGGTGCTCTACGACGGACGCGAGCCGACGGCGGTGCTCGGAACGAGCCAGCCGATGTCGGTCGTCACCGGGGCCGATGGACCCGAACTGCACCTGCCGCTACCCAACGCCGACCGAGGCGAGGTTGACGTCTGGGCGGGCGACGGGGAGATTCATCTCACCGTCGGCGCCCACCGGCGCAATCTTTTGTTGCCGGACGCCTTGCACGGCCGCTCGGTCGTCGGGGCATCCTTGAGCGACGGAACGCTGGTGATCCGTTTCGATGCTGACGTTGACGCCGAACGCGACGATGGGGACGCCTGAAGCGTGTCACCGCATCGCGATCGTCGTAAATCTCTGGTCAGACGCGCTTGATCAAAAACAGGATCAGCAGGACGACCAGGATGGTTCCGAGAATTCCTCCACCTATGACCATGGTGTTTCCCTCCGTGTTTGGCCACGTCTGTCGGACCGCTGCGTCGAGCGATTGCCCAGGCCGGGTCGGTCCCGGCCGCCGTCGTGGCGTCTTTGTTCAGTTACCCGATCCTGTGGGCGAGTAACCAGAAACCGTCAGCGAACCTCGCGTTCGACGACGACGTCGCGGCCGCGCGTCTCGGTGCGGGCGGTCGCCAGGCCGATCAGCGAGACGACCGCCCCGACGGCAAACCCCGATAGCGTCGGTTGGTCGAGGTTCTAAGATGACCGGGTGAGCGATCAGGCGGCAGACACCGCACAGAAGGTGCAGAATGCAGCACTCGGGGCCATCGATGCGCTGCGTCACCTGCTCGATGCCGCCGAGGAGGTGGTCGCCGACCCCCGGCACCTCCAGGATGTCGTCGCCGGCGTGAGCGACTGGGCCGAGAAGGTCTCGTCGACTTTTGCTGGTGCGAGCGGTTCCAGTGGCACCGGCCAACCAGGTGAACAACCCGGCGGGCAGCCAGGCGACGACGACGCCGTGGAGGATGATCAGCCAGCCGGCGGGCGCCTGCGGCGAGTGCCGCTCGACTGAGCCCGGGTACGGTTGCCGGGTGAGGACGGTTGACCCGGACGCAGCGAGCCCCCATCTGATCGGACTCGATCTGGGAGGAACAAAGCTGGCCGGCGGGGTGGTGGCCCTCGACGCAGACGGTCGGGCCCGGTTGGTCGTCGAGGAGCGGGTGCCGACCCCCGACTCGAGCGCAGCGCTGGTGCGGGCACTGGTCGATCTCGTGGCCCACCTCCGCTCGGTGTCCCCGCACCCGCCGGTGGCGGTGGGTGCCGGCATCGCCGGGCACATCGGCCTGGACGGTATTGCGGTGCAGGCGGCCAACACGCCGATGGTGGTGGGCATCGACCTGGCGGGCCCGCTGCGCGAGGCGTCCGGGCTTCCGGTGCGCATCGACAACGACGCCAACGTCGTCGCACTTGCAGCCCAGCGACAGTTGGCGCCCGACGCCCGGGCGTTGGTGGCGGTGACGTTCGGGACCGGCATCGGTGGCGGCCTGGTGCTCGACGGGGCGCTGTGGCGGGGTGCGGCCGGGCTGGCCGGCGAGCCCGGCCACATGGTGGTGGCAGCGGACGGCCCGCTCTGCCGGTGTGGGCAGCGTGGCTGCTGGGAGGCGGTCGCATCCGGCACGGCCCTGGGCGAGGCGGCCCGGCGGGCCGTCGCCGACGGAGAGGCGCCGGACCTGGCCGCCCGTTGGTCGAACAGCGGCCGGTTGGATGGTCAGGCCGTCGTCGCCGGGCTTCGAGCGGGCGAGGCGGATGCCGAGGCGGTGTGGCAGGGGTGGACCGGGTGGGTCGCCGTCGGCTTGGCCAACCTGATCCAGCTGATCGACCCGGACGTGATCGTGCTCGGCGGCGGCGTGTCGGCCAGCGGCGAACTGTTGGCCTCGGCGGTCACCGCACACCTGGAGGCGATGTCGGTGGCGTGGAGTCACCGCCGGATCGACCTGCGCTGTGCCCCGGGTGGGCCGCTCGCCGGCGTCGTCGGGGCGGCGCTGATCGGATGGGAGGATCAGGCGGTACCTGAGCGCGCAGCGGCGGATGTGGCGGCGCCCAACCCATCGAGGCAGAACGTCACGATGTCGTCGGCGACCGCCTCGGCCGCCCGCCCACCACTCCAGCCCTGAGTGGCGAGTGCGTCGGTGACCGCCAGCATGGCCCGGGCCTGAGCATCGGCGTTGCCGCGGGGGAGCCGGCCAGCGTCCATCGCCGACGTCAACTCGGCGACCGCATCGTCGATCAGCAGTTCCCGCAGGCGGGAGGTGAGCGGCCCGAAGGTGGCGTCTCGATGAGCAAACTCGAACATCGACGCCAGCTCGCGGTGCTCGGCGGACCACCGGACCGAGGCGCGTATCGCCGCCGGAATGCGCACCAGCGGATCGTCGGAGTGCGAGACCGCCGCCAGTTGGGTGCGGCGCAGCTCGGTCATGCCGGCGGTGAGGATGTAGCCGAACAGCTCTTCCTTGGATTGGAAGTACCAGTAGAAGACGCCCTTGCCAACGCCCATCGCCCCGACGATGTCGGAGATCGAGGTGGCCTGGTACCCGCGCTCGGCGAATCGGGCGGTGGCCACCTCGAGAAGCTGCGAACGGCGTTCCTCGCCGCGGGGGGTCAGGCGTCGGTCCACGGCCAACCACCGTAGTTCTCTTGACCGCCGGGTCAAGAGTTGTCGTCGAGCCTGGCTCAGACGGCCGGTTCGGCGTTTTCGGGTGGTCGGCGCGGGCGGTCCCAGGCACCGGAGCGGGCGATCGCCTCCAGCCAGCGCTGGTAGTCAGCGTCGGCCCGACCTCGATCCACCTCGTCGTCGCCGAACGTCCCGTCGCTGGTCCAGGCGTTGCCCACCTCGTCGAAGGAGCCCCAGAACCCCTCGGCCAGCCCGGCGAGAAATGCCGCACCTTGAGCGGTGGTCTCTCTGACGGCGGAGCGGCGCACCGGGACGCCAAGCTGCTCGGCCTGGATGCGCACCAACAGGTTGGACGACGACGCGCCGCCGTCCACGCGCAGCTCGGCCAGGCCGCTGTGGGACGCAGCGGTCATCGCCTCGACCACATCGCGGGTCTGGTAGGCGATCGACTCGATCACCGCCCGCGCCAAGTGGGCGCGGGTGGTGCCACGGGTGATGCCCAGCACCATGCCCCGTGCGAAGGGGTCCCACCACGGCGAACCCAGGCCGGTGAAGGCGGGAACCATCACGACACCGTCGGTGTCGGGCACCGATTCGGCCAGCACGTTGACCTCGGGTGCCGAGTCGATGATCCCCAGGCCATCGCGCAACCACTGGATCGCTGCGCCGGTCACAAAGATCGAACCCTCGAGCGCATAGGTGATCTGCCGGGCGCCGCCGTCGCCGGGCAGCGACCAGGCGACGGTGGTGACCAGCCCGTCCACCGGCTCGGGTCGCTCGGTCCCAACGTTCATCAGCACGAACGAGCCGGTGCCGTACGTGTTCTTGGTCATGCCGGTCTCGAAGCAGGCCTGGCCGAACAGCGAGGCCTGCTGGTCGCCGGCGATCCCGGAGATCGGTGTGCCGACGGGCAGCCCCCAACCCTCGGCGACGGTACCGAAGCGTCCCGACGATGCCAGGACCTGGGGCAGGCAGGCGCGGGGCACCCCGAACAGCTCGCAGAGCTCGTCGCTCCAATCGCCGGTGCCCAGGTCGTAGAGCATCGTGCGGCTGGCGTTGGTGTCGTCGGTGGCGTGCACTGCCCCGCCGGTCAGGTTCCACAGCAACCAGGAATCGATCGTCCCCACGGCCACGTCAGCGGTGGGTTCCACACCGCCCTCGGTGAAGATCCACTCGAGCTTCGACGCCGAAAAGTACGGGTCGGCCACCAGGCCGGTCCGGTTCCTGATCAGCTCGAGATGGCCTTGCTCGACCAGCTGTTCGCAGCGGTCTGCGGTTCGTCGGTCCTGCCACACGATCGCGCGGTGCAGCGGCTCGCCGGTGCTGCGGCTCCAAGCGACGACCGTCTCGCGCTGGTTGGTGATCCCCACTGCGATCACCGGCTCGTCGAGCTGGTCGACCAACTCGCACAAGACCTCGCGGATCGCCTCGGCGATCTCGGCGGCGTCGTGCTCCACCCAGCCCGGCCGGGGAAAATGCTGGGTGAACTCCCGGTAGGCCAGTCCGACGGTGTGGGCGGACGCCTCGACGGCCAATGCCCGCACCCCGGTGGTCCCGGCATCGATGGCGACGACTACGGACACGAGACGGATCGTAGCGGCCCGCTCTGGCACACTGGACGGATGGACGACATGGATTGCGGTCGATGAAGCTGGGCATGCTGACTTCGGGCGGGGATTGCCCGGGCCTGAACGCGGTGATTCGAGCGGTGGTGAGGCGGGCCGAGCGCGGCATGAACGCAGAGGTGCTCGGGTTCTTCGATGCCTGGCGCGGGGTGATGGACGGGGACTATGAGACCCTGACCGTCGAGCGCTGCCGTGGCCTCTTGCCTCGAGGGGGCACGATCCTGGGTACCTCTCGGGTCCAGCCCTACCAGTTCGAGGACGGGGTTGCGCGCGTGAAGGAGTCGATGTTTCGCCTCGGCCTCGACGGGTTCATCGTCATCGGCGGCAACGGTTCGCTGGGCGCGGCCCGCGACCTGACCGCCGACGGCATCCCGTGCGTCGGGGTTCCCAAGACGATCGACAACGACGTTGCCGGCACCGACGTCACCTTCGGCTTCGACACGGCGGTCGGGGTGGCCACCGACGCCATCGACCGGCTGCACACGACGGCGGAGGCCCACGAGCGGGTCATGGTGGTCGAGGTGATGGGGCGCGATGTCGGCCACATCGCCCTCCACGCCGGGTTGGCCGGGGGGGCGGCGATGATCCTGGTGCCCGAGGTTCCCTTCGACATCGCCGAGGTGATCGCGGTCGTCGAACGCCGCCGGCAACTGGGTCGGTATGCGTCGATCATCGTGGTCGCTGAAGGCGCCATGCCGATCGAGGGCACCATGGCGATGCCGGAATACGAGGTGGACGAGTACGGCCATCAGCGCCTGGGCGGTATCGGGGTGCGGGTGGCCAATGAACTGGAACGGCGAAGCGGCGTGGAAAGCCGCACGACCACGCTGGGCTATGTCGTGCGCGGTGGCACGCCCTCGGCGCGCGACCGCGTGCTGGCCACCCGCTTCGGCGTGGCGGCGGCCAACCTGGCGGCGGCTGGCCAGTGGGGCTCGATGGTGGGCCTGTCGGGGGATGTGATCGAGGCGGTGCCCCTCGAGGACGTTGCCGGTCGGATCCGGGGGTGCGATCTCGAGATGTACGAAGAGGTCGCCCAGGTGTTCTTCAGCTGACGAGCCGGTTGGTGGGTCAACCGGTGGTGTGGGTGGGGCACCGCGTCCGCAGCGAGTTGTTCTGCTCGGCCAGCGCAACCAGGTCGGTCTGCTCCCGCACCTCGGACTCGAGCTGGGCGGCCTCCGCCAACGCGTCTTTGAAGTCACACGGCGTGACGCGGCTCTTGGTGCCCCCTGCGGTCGAGATCCGTGCGCCCTCCCCGGCGATGAGAAAGCTGAACTGCCGGTCGGGTTCAAATTGGGCACCGACGCCCAACACGATCTGGCCGACCGCCGTCGTGCGCGATGAGCCGTCCACCTGGGCGAACTCCTTGGACAGGTTGATCGCGATGACGCCGTCGGCGCGTACCGAACCCGAAAGCAGGGTGGTGTTGGGCGGGATGGCGGTGCTGATGCCGGCGGTGACCTCGGCCGGCGTCGGCTTGACCAGCGTGGCCTTGGCGATGTCTTCCACCGACAACGCCGCCACCTCCCTCGAGACCGGCACCAACCGCCGAGACTCACCGGCCTGCATGAAGATCGAGCTGGGTACGTTGCCCGGGTCGTTCTCCGGGTTGCGGTCCCGGGCCGGGCCGGTCAGATCTGGCGGCAATGCTCGGGGTTCGCTGTCCGGGGTGATGCCACATCCGGCCAGCAGGGCGACCGGCACGACGCATCGGGCGAACACCGTCAGGATCCGCCGGCGGACGCGCGTCGTCGCCGGCGAGCCAAAGGAGCGTTGCGACATGGCAGGACCGACCTTCACGTTCACAATTCCACCACCGATTCGATGTCGACCGGCGGCGTCTCGGGCAGGGTCAGCACGAATCGAGCGCCGGATTTGCCGTCGTCTCGTTCGGTGACGCTCACCTGACCGCCCATCAGCCGGGCATGCTCGGCCACGAGCGCCAGGCCGAGGCCGACGCCGCTGCCCGCCCCGCGCCGTCCACCCTGGATACCGCGGCTGAAGCGCTCGAAGATCAGCTCGCGCTCCTCCGCCGGCACCCCGGGACCGCTGTCGATGACGGCGATCGACAGCGTGCCGTCGCCCCGGTCGACCTCCACCCGCTCCACCCCTTCGCCGTACTTGATGGCGTTGTCCATGAAGTTGGACAGCACCCGGACCACCCGCACCTTGTCGAGCGCCACCACCAGCGCGTCGAGTTCATCATCGGCCACAACCGGTGTGTCCTCGCCGGCTACGGCATCGACCGCCCGCCGGACGACGCCCATCACGCTGATCTCGTTGGCGTCGAGACGCACGGCCCCGGCGTCGAAACGCGAAATCTCGAGCAGGTCCTCGACCAGTTGGGTGAAGCGAACCAGGTCGGATTCGAGCAGGTTGAGCGCGGTACGTGCCCGCTCGGGAAGGTTGTCGGCGGCCCGCCCGAGCACATCGACCGACGCGTTGATCGTCGTCAGGGGCGATCGCAGCTCGTGGCTGACGTCGGAGGCGAACCGGGCGTCGCGGTCGATGCGGGCCTGCAGCTTCTCGACCATGCCGTTGAAGGACGACACCAGCGGGCCCAGCTCGGGGTCCTCGGCGTAATCGGCGGCGTCCAACCGCGTTTCCAGGTGCCCGTCAGCGATGCGGCCGGCCGCCTCACCGACCATCATCAGCGGCCGCAGCGCCCGCCGGCTCGCCCACCAGCCCAGAGCGGTGCCCGCCATGGTGGTGATCGAGCCGACGATGATCAGGATCACCGTTTGTGACTGCACCGCCGAGGTGATGTCGTCGATGGCGTTGAGCTCGAAGTAGGCGCCTTTGGCGCCGCTCAGGGGCACGCCGACAGCGGTGTACATCGTGCCGTCGGCCTCGAGACGCATGACCGCCGCTTCGGAGTCCCAGACCGAACGGGTGATCAGGCTCTGGGGGAGGTCGGACTCGGACAGGTCGCCCGTGAAGTAGGTGCGTACCATCCGATTGCCCGACGGGCTCGACTCCTTCAGCATCAGGAACTGCGGTCCCTGGGCCTGAAGGTCGCCCAGCAACGGGTTGAGGTCGGCGTCGGCGGCCTGGCTCTGAAGCAGGCCGTCCAGGGTGGTGGCGCTGTCGGTGGTGCGCGTGATCGTGCGTCGTTCGCGATCGGCGAGCAGCGAACGGCGGG
>NZ_DAOLGP010000010.1:0-103559 GCF_035329545.1 Candidatus Neomicrothrix sp. | reverse complement strand
AGGTTCAGCGTGGCCGCACCGATGATCCCGGACAGTACGAGCGCGCCGAGGGTGAAGGCCAGCGTGACCCTGGCACGGAGGCCCAACTGGGAGTCGCCCGGCTGCCGTCGCGAGGTCGACGCGACCCCGCTGGTGTCGTCGGCGACGTTGCCGCCGAGCGGGGGTCCACCCGCCTTGGCATCGGTGGTGCTCGATCGGGATGCGTTGGTGGTTGCCTCGGTGTGGTCCTTGGCGCCCTTGGCGCGATCGCCATCACCGCCCGAAGGGGTCGCACCCGAGCGATCGTCGGTGCGCCGCCCCGACCGTTTCACGCCGCCAGCTTGTAGCCCAGGCCGCGCACGGTCAACACGTGCCGAGGGTTGCCCGGATCGGCCTCCACCTTGGTGCGCAGCCGGCGCACGTGGACGTCGACCAGCCGGCTGTCGGCGAGGTAACCGTGGCCCCAGACCTTCTCGAGCAGGTCCTCGCGCGAAAAGATCCTGCCGGGCGAGCTGGCGAGTTCGACCAGCAACCGAAACTCGGTCTTGGTGAGGTGGATCGTCTCGTCCGCCAAGGTGACCACGCCCTCGTCGGGCACAATCTCCAGGTCGCCGAAGCGCATGCGGTGCTGGAGCGAGTCGCCGGAGCGCACCCGTCGCAACAGGGCGCGAATGCGAGCCGACAGTTCCTTGGGCACGAACGGCTTGGTCAGGTAGTCATCCGCACCGGCCTCGAGCCCGGCGACCACGTCGTGGGTGTCGGCGCGGGCGGTCACCATGATGATCGGCACGTCACTTTGTCGACGTACGGCGCGGCACACCTCGAAGCCGTCGACGCCGGGCAACATGATGTCGATCAACACGACATCGGTGGGGTTGGAACGGAAAGCGTCGATCGCCGCCTCGCCGGTGGCCGCTTCGACCACCTCCCACCCCTCGTCCTCGAGGGCCAGCTTCACGGCGGTGCGGATGCGTTCGTCGTCCTCGACGGTCAGGATTCGGGTGCTCAACGTAGGGCTTTCGTGCCTGAGGCCTCGGGGCGGTGCCCGACGCGATGCGGGCGTTTCGGAACCGAGGCCTGAATTCCGATGGAGCCAGATGAGGCCGCCGCGGCCAGGCTACCGGGCGCGCCGGGTAGCCCCGTGCCCACCCGTCGTTGAGCGCTCAGCCCCCAGCGGCACCCAGGCGGGTGAGCACGTCGCTCAACGAGCCGAACAGCGGCGGTGCTGCGGCGAGGAGGACCCATCCGGACGTGGGCTCGGCCGTGGTCGCCACCGGCCCGCCGGTCGGCCCGGCAACGAGTGGCTGGGCGGTCACCCTGGCGCCGGCCTCGGTGGCCACCAACGACCCGGCGGCAAAGTCCCACCAGTGCGGGCCGGTCTCGTAGTAGGCGTCGACGCTGCCGTCTGCGACGTAACAAAAGTCGAGCGCCGCCGCACCCCGACGCCGGAGGTCGCGCACCTGGGGCAGAAGAGCGGTGGCCACCGCCCCCTGTCGGCCGCGGCGGCCAGGGTCGTAGCCGAAGCCGGTTGCGACCAGGGCCTGGCTCAGCGGCGGGGATTGGGCGACGACGAGCCGCTCGCCATTGCGGGTGGCGCCGCCCCCGAGGGTGGCGACGTACTCGAGGTCGAGGCGGGGCGCGATGACGACGCCCACCAGGCTGCGCCCGCCGCGCGTGGCCGCCACCGAGATGCCCCAGTCCGGCTGGCCGTAGACGTAGTTGGTCGTTCCGTCGATCGGATCGACCACCCACACCACCCGATCGTCGGCGTCGCCCCGAGGGTCGTCGGTCCACTCCGAGACGCTCTCCTCGCCGAGAAACCCGTCCCCGGGTCGGGCGTCGAGCAGGGCATCGCGGATGACCCGCTCGGTCGCTCGGTCGGCTTCGGTCACCAGGTCGGTCTCGCTCGACTTGGTCGTTCTGGCCCCGCCTTGGCGGCGTATTTCCGCCTGGGCGTCCGACGCCGTGCGGGCTCCCAGGCGGGCGGCGGAAAGGGCCAGGGTGCACAACTCGTCGGAGTCGACGGCAGCGTCCGGTCGGTTCGCCTCACCGGCTCCGGGGTGGCTCACGAGCCGCCGACCCACTCCCCGGCCACCCGCAGCGTGATCACCGCCACCGCCGCCACCCCGAGGGCGGCGATCACCGACGCGGCCAGCATCGAGGCTCCGATCGCCACATCGCACGATCCTGTGCACGCCACATCGCCGAAGCGACCGCCGACCAGCGCCCCTGCCAGTCCGCCGGCGATGATGGCGGCGAAGGCCACCGCCCGTGCCCAGACGGGCGCGAGCGCGGTCTGCGGGCCCTCGGCGTCACCGCCTGGGCTGCCACTCGGGGCGCTGTTGGAGTTGTCGCTGCCTTCGCTCGAAGCGGCCATCGTCGCCGATGGTACCCGCCGGTGGCGGGGCTTCCCCCTCCGCCGCTCGCAGGCCGGCCCGACCGGTGGCCGGCAGGGTCGAGCGGGTCATCCCGGCGATGCGGTTCCGGCCCTGCGGCGGCCGGGTGGGCCCGCTCGGCCATCGCTAGGCTGCGCGACGTGAGCGTTTCGCCCGACACCCCTCAGCCCGTGCGGCACTGGACGGTGGGCGGAGCGGTGATCGAAGGCCCGGATGGGGTTCTGCTCGTCCGCAACCGCCGCCAGGGCGGCGTGGTCGACTGGTCGCCGCCCGGCGGGGTGATCGACGTTGGTGAGGAACTGGTCGAGGGGTTGAGTCGCGAGGTGACCGAGGAGACCGGCCTGGTCGTGCCCAGTTGGCGGGGACCGCTCTATGAGATCCGCTGTAGCGCTCCTCAGTTGGGCTGGGAACTGCGCGTCGTCGCCTACGGCGCCGAGCATCCCGGCGGTGAACTGTCCTTCGACGACCCGGACGGCATCGTGGAAACCGGTGAGTGGTTTCGTGCCGAGCGCTCCCACGAGCCGCTGGTCGACTCCCCGCCGTGGGTGCGCGAGCCGCTCGTCGAGTTTCTGACGCACCGCTGGGCGAATACCCGCCGGTTCTCCTACCTGATCGAGGGCGACCGTCGGGCCGACCTGCGGGTCACGCGTACCGATCCAGATGAGCGCTGAGCCGCACGGGGGCCCAGCCGGGCAGCGTGGGCGCACCACGCCTCGCTGGGTGCTGCACGCCGACATGGACTGCTTCTTTGCTGCGGTCGAGGTGTTGCGGCGGCCCGAGCTGGCGGGCCGGCCGGTGCTGGTCGGCGGCGATGGGCGTCGCGGCGTCGTCGCTGCGGCCTCCTACGAGGCCCGGGCCACCGGGGTCGGCTCGGCGATGGCGATGACCGAAGCCATGCGCCGCTGCCCGGTGGCGGTGGTCCTGCCCGGTGATCACGACCACTACCGCGAGGTGTCGGGTCGTCTGATGGCGATCCTCCGGGAGCTGAGCCCGCTCGTCGAGCCACTGTCCCTCGACGAGGCGTTTGTCGAACTCACCGGCAGCGAGCGGCGCCTCGGCGACCCCATCGTCACCGCCGCCCGGCTTCGTCAGCGCATCCACGACGAGATGGGCCTGTGGGCGTCGGTCGGACTCGGTCCCAACAAGACGATCGCCAAGCTGGCGTCGGAGGCGGCCAAGCCCTCAGCGGATCCGCGCGGGCCGATCCCCGGGCCGGGCGTTGTCGCGGTGCGCCCCGACGAGGTGATCGGCTTTCTCGAGCGGATGCCGGTGCGGGCGCTGCCCGGGGTTGGGCCGGTCGCCGGCGAGAAGCTGGGTCGGTTGGGGGTGCGCACGATCGCCGAGCTGACCGAGGTGGGGGAGGGTGCGGTGCGGCGGCTGTTCGGCGCCGCCGGTGCTCGCCAGCTCATCGCCCTGGCCAAGGGCGATGATCCTCGCCCGGTCATCGCCGACGCGCCGGCCAAATCGATCAGCTCCGAGCGGACCTTTCCCACCGATCGCTTCGCCGTGGGGGAACTGTCGGCCGATCTGGCGGCGATGTCGGATCACGTCGCGGAGCGACTGCGGGCTGCCGGGGTGACCGCAACGACGGTGCAGATCAAGGTGCGCTACGGCGATTTCCGCACCCTCACGCGGGCGCAACGCCTGGACGCGCCCACCGACGCCACCGTCACGGTGCGGGAGGTGGCCTCGGCGTTGCTCGACCAGCTCGACCTGAGCGTCGGCGTTCGCTTGCTCGGCGTGGGGACGACCGGCCTCGCCCGGGGTGCCCCTGCGCAGCTCCGCCTCGATAGGCTGTCCGACGATGACGATCGAACCCTCGACCGCACCGTCGATGATGTCCGCCGCCGTTTTGGCCGTGACGCCATCGGGCCGACCCGCCTGGTCGAGGACCCGGCCGCTCCGCGCGTTGTGAGCGGCCCCGGGGTGCGCGATCATGGTGCCTTGAACGAGAAGGGGGTCAACGGTGCCGCTCTCTGAAGACGAACAGCGCATCCTCCGGGAAATCGAGGACCGCCTCTACGAGTCCGACCCCGCGCTGGCCAACGAGGTGCGGACGCGCACCGTTCACACCGCGGTGCTGCGGCGCATCCGCTTGGCGGCGGTCGGCATGGTCGTCTCGCTCGCCCTGACCATCTTCTTGTTGTCGGTGCATTTCCTGTTGGCCTTTGTCGGATTTCTGGTCACCTTCGCCCTCGGCGCGGTGATCGAGTCCGGCATCCGGCAGCTGGGCCAGGATGGCATGGGCGAGTTGTTCAGCCAGGTGACCGGGTTTACCGGCGTTCGCCGCCCGGAAGCCTCGACCAGCGCCGACGCCGGCGACGACAGCTGAGGATCGCTCGGTCCCTGCGCACCGGGCAACGATCCCCCCACCGAAGCTCATCGAGCACGGTGCTGACAACAGTGCGCTGAGCACAGGGCGACGGGCACCTGACCGGGGAAGTGGATCAGCCCTGCGAGTGGCGGCGCCGCCCGGAGCGACGAGGCGCCATTCCGAGGCTCCAGCGGATGCGCTCGGCCCGGCTCCACTCCGACGAGACCGTCTCCGAGGCCTGGTCGGCCAGCCGGCGGGCCTCCTCGGCCTGGGTGTCCTCCGGGGCGCGATCGCCGAACGCCCCGGCCGCGGCCAGCTCGCTCAGCGGGCGAAGGGTGGCCAGACCGGTCTCGCCCTCCATCCGGCGTGCAAACTCGGCAGCGGTCTCGCTGGGACGGGGGTCTCGACGTCGCATTGCCAACCGGTCGGTCACCTCGGTCCAGGCGCCGGCCGGTACCCGGGCGGGGTCCTCGGGCCGGTAGCGGCGTTGGCGGGCGTTGCGCACCCAGGCGACCCGGCCGGCGACCGCACCTGCTCCCAGGGCAAACGCTGCGAACAGCCCGAGCAGCCACCACGGGGTGCTCGTCGGCGTCTCGGGCATCGGCAGCGGCTGCTGTTCGGGCTGAGCCGGCGTCGTGCCGTCGGCGGGGGTGTTGTCCGGCGTCGGCGGAGCGGTCGTCGGCGGGGCGGTCGTCGCCGGAGCGACCGGCTCGGGCGAACCGTCGCCGGAGTCTTGTTCGAACGGCACGCCGGTGACCGGTTCGGTCACCGGGTTGCCACGCCCGGGCGTCGGCTCGAAGGCGACCCACCCGTACTCCGACAGAAACACCTCGGGCCAGGCGTGGGCCTGGCGTCCGGTGATGGTCCAGGTCCGGTTGGCAGCGTCGTAGTTGCCCGGGGTGAAGCCCACCCCCATCCGGGACGGGAGCCCGATGGAGCGGGCCATCAGCACGAAGGCGCTGGCGTACTGGGTGCAGAACCCCCGCCGCTGACGGAGGAACGATGCGGTGGGGTCGACGGAACCCCGGTAGTCGGCCGACGTGTCGTACTCGCCCTGGCGGAGATCGTTCTGGAGCGCCTGCAACTTGGCGACGTCACCGGCGGCGCCGCCGGTGATCCGCTGCGCCTCCTCGCTCACCTCCGGGCTGAGGCCCTCGGGGAGGGCGCGCGCAGCCTCGATCTCGTCGCCGCCGGGGACCTCTTTACCCGGTGAGGCCACGTCGGGGATCGCCGAACGGACGGCGTAGGTCATGCCCTGAGGCAACTCATCGCCCTCGGCGATGATCAGCGTCGCCGACGGCTCGTCAAAGCTGACCGGAATCTCGGACGCAACCTCGATCGGATCGGAGGCGGCGGGCATCCAGATGCCGGCCAGGCCATCGATCGCCACGGTCTGGTCGATCTGGTTGCGGGTGGGAAGCGTCGTGACGTCGGGCAACTCCCCGGACACGTCCTCGAATGCGGTGGTCGAACTCCACACGTTGGACTCGAAGGTGTCCAGTGCGGTCAGCCGCCAATAGCTGGGCCGGTCCTCGGCGGTCTCGACGGTGAACATGACGTCGTCGCTCTGGGGGCCCAGCTGGTCGGTGATCGACACCAGGGGGGACAACACCTGACGATCGGCGCGGTCCGACGACAGGTCGGTGAGGTCGATCACCGGCGTGCGGTCCTGGGTGAAGGCAAGGTGGGCCAACGTGCCGGCGAGCACCGCAACCACCAGCACCCCCGCACCGAGCCGGGCGGCAGCCCAGGTGCCACTGGAACGCTCGCCGCTGCGCCAACGGCCCCGTCCGTTGTTGACCGTGCGAACGGCGAGCAGGTGGGCGCCCAGCGCAGCGGTGAACACCACCGCCGAGAACACTTGGGCAGGGCCCCGGGCCAGCGTCGCCCCAAAGATGAACACGCCGACGTGGGTGGTGACCGCCTGAACCGGGACGTTGCCCCGGTGGACGGCGGTGTCCGAGTAGAGGGCGACGACGACCAGCACCAGCGAGGCGGCGGCGATGAAGCCGGGTTGGGCGGGGGCCGGGGCGACGAGCTGGCGGAAGCTGTCGAAGGACTCCCCGGTGAGTTCGACGAACCGCGACACGGTTTCGCCGGTGGGAAGGCCGGCCACGACGGTTTCGGGCAGGGTGAGATTCGCCCATGCCACCAGTCCGGCGATGGCCGACAGCAGGGGAGCGATCCACACCGACAGCCGGAGACGACGGCCGATCGACTCGCTGGCGTGCACGATCAGCGCCGGCAACAGGACCGCCGGCAACCAGTCCCAACCGGAGAACAGGCGGGAGAAGCTCAGCGCCGTCGCTGCGGTCAGCATCATCAGCGTGACCTCGGGCAGCCACCATCCCGGCGGACGGCGCTCGCCGTTCTCGGCCCGGGCCGTGCCCACCGCCTCGGGGGCGGCGGCGCTGCGGCTTGGGCTCATCGCTGCGGCCCGCCCGGTTGGACCGACCCGGTTGAACGCAGCGGCGCCCCGCCGAAGCGCAGGCGTTGAGCCAGCTCCTCGGCCCATGCCTCCGACCAGGTGGTCGCCAGCTCGATGCCGGATCCAAAGGGCACGACGCCCGGCTGCGCCTCGGTCGCCGAGCAGTCGATCGATACCAGCATGCGGGAGCTGTCGCCGTTCGTCAGCAGCCGGCGATCATCGGCGCTCAGGGTGGTCCCGCACACGACGATCAACCCGGTGGCGTCGTCGGCCAGCGTGCGGGCCACCGACGACAGGTTGGCCTCGGGGCCGATCGCCACCGTCGCCAAGCGGTCCATCACCGGTCCCAAACTGGAGGCGTCGGACAGCGTCCGGGTGTCGAGGCCGGCGGTGCTGAGCAGCCGCACCGGACGGTCGGCGACCACCGCGGTGAGCACGCTGGCCGCCGCCTCGACCGCCCGCTCGAACGAGCTGACGCTCTGGCGGGACGCCCGGCCGTCGAGTACGACCGCCACGTGGCTCTCATCGGGCCGCTCAAACTGGCGGACCATCAGGTTGCCGCTGCGGGCGACGGCGGGCCAGTGGATGTGGCGGATGTCGTCGCCGGCTTGGTACGGCCGGAGCCCGACAAAATCCTCCGGCGCCTGCGTGGGCGTCATCAGCAGTGCGTGGTGGCGGTCGTGTTGACGCCCGCCACCGGGCAGGCCGGTCAGCCGGTGGATGCGCGGGCGCACCAACACGCTGGCCTCGGCCTGCGGGGCGAGCGCCCGCTCGAACAACCCGAACGGGTCCTGCTTGGCCAGCTGGGCGGGGCCGAGGCGAAGCACACCGCGCCCCGTGGTCGGCACGACGGTCCTCAGGCGGCGGCGTTCGCCCGCCCCCAAGGGCGAGAGGCGCACGGGGTCGGTGCGCTCGCCGGCGGGATGCATCGGCTCGGCGATCCGATCCCGCAGCGACACCAGGCCGCTGAACCGGCCGCCGTTGACGACCAGCACCATCTGTTCGACTGCGTCGCCGTTGGTGACCGCCGTTGGCGCCACCCGTTGCAGGGTGAGCGACCCGGAGCGCATGACCACCAGCACCGAGACGGCAAGGGCGACCATCAGGGTGAAGGTGGCCACCCACAGCTCGGGGTAGGAGAACACGATCGAGGCCGGGACCAACACGGCGACCAGGGCGATCAGCGCCCAGCCGGATCGAGTGGGCGTGAGCACGCCCGAACGGGAGTAGGTGGCCACGGTGACTCAGCCCCAGCGCGCCATGCGAGGCCGGGGGGTCAGCCGGGCCGCGGTGCGGGGACCGTGGCCAGGATCTCGTCGAGGGTGTTCTCCGGTCGGATGCCCGCCGACATCGCCTCGCCGGTGAGCACCATGCGGTGGGCCATCACCAGGCCGAACAGAGCCTTGACATCGTCGGGCATCACATAGCCCCGAGCTTCCTTGGCAGCCCTCACCTTGGCCGCCGATTGCAACCCGAGGACCGCCCGGGGGGAGGCGCCCAGCGCGATCGATCGATGGGAGCGCGTCGCTTGGGCCAGGTCGACCATGTACTCGCCGATCGGTCCGGCGACGTGGATCGTCTCGGCGAAGCGGGTCATGTTCGACAGCGCATCGATGTCCATCACCGGACGCAGGCCGGTGAGCAGGCGGGTGCGGTCGCCGCCGGCGAGCAGCGACAGCTCGTCGGTTCGTGACGGGTAGCCGACGCTGAGGCGCATGAGAAACCGGTCGAGCTGGCTCTCGGGCAACGGGAACGTGCCGTGGTGCTCCATCGGGTTCTGGGTGGCGATCACCATGAACACCTCGGGGAGGGGGTTGGTGGTGCCGTCGACGGTCACCTGCTCCTCGGCCATTGCCTCGAGCAGGGCCGACTGGGTCTTGGGCGACGCCCGGTTGACCTCGTCGGCGAGCACGAAGTTGGCGAACACCGGGCCGGGCCGAAACGAGAACGTGCCGTCGGCGGAGTTCCACACCGAGGTGCCCACCACGTCGGCGGGCAGCAGGTCGGGGGTGAACTGCAGGCGGCCGAACTCGCCGTGGACCGAGGCGGCCATCGCCTTGGCCAGCAGCGTCTTGCCGACGCCGGGCACGTCCTCCAACAGGATGTGCCCGCCGGAGAGCAGGCCGGTCACGAGCAGCTCCACCACCTCGGCCTTGCCCGACACCACCTGGTTGACGTTGTCGCACAACTGCGAAAAACGTTGGGCGAACGCGCTCACCCGGTCATGGTCGACCACCCATCCTCCTCCGGGCCTTGGGGGTCGCTCACACTATCCGCGCCGGGGGTGGGTCACGATGCACCGAAGCGCGTGCCGTCCCGGGTTGCGACTCGCCGCTGTAAGCACCAACGTGGGCGGTTGCGGGCGGCACGCCAGTCCGGTCGCAGAGGGGACGCTGGTGCAACCGGGGCAGCTATCGACGAGGCGATACCGATGAGGCCGCGCCGATGACCGGGGCTGGCGCCAGCGTGGGTGAGATGAGCGGCCGGCCGGTGCTGGCCATCGACGTCGGTGGCACCAAGTTCGAGGCGGCGATGGTCGGGCCGGATGGAACGGTGGGGGAGCGCCACCGCGTCGAGACAGCCGGGGCGACCGGCTCATCGGAGCTGGCCGACCGGCTGGTCAGCGTGGCGCTGGCGGCCAGCGCTGGTGCGGACCGCCCTGCCCGGGTCGGCGTCGGCACCGCCGGGCCCTTCCTCGCCGCCGGCGAGATGATCGCCCCGGTCAACCTGCCGGTGTGGGGTGGCTTCGCCATTCGGGCGCACCTCGCCGACGCGCTGGGTCTGGAGGTGAGCGTCGCCGGGGATGCACAGGCGCTGGCGCTGGGCGAGCGGTGGATCGGCGCCGCCCGGAACTGCGACAACTTCCTGGCGATGGTCGTGTCGACCGGGATCGGGGGCGGCCTGGTGGTCGATGGTCGGCTGCTGCGGGGTGAGCTGGGCAACGCCGGGCACCTCGGCCACGTCGTCGTCGTGCCCGATGGGCGCAGGTGCGGTTGCGGCGGACAGGGGTGCGTCGAGGCCGAGGCCTCCGGCACCGCGCTGCGGGCGATCACCGGCGCCGATCCGGCGCTGGCGTCGCCGGCTCTGCGGCGCCGCACCGGCACCCTGGTCGGACGCGCCGTCGCCTCGGTCGTCGCCACCCTCGACGTGCCGCTGGCGCTGGTCGCCGGCGGGGTGGCGCTCGGTTTCGGCGCCGACTTTTTCGAGGCAGCGCAGGATGAGCTGTCGGCCCGGGCGCGCCTGAGCTTTGCCCGCAACGCGCGCATCGAGCCGGCTGCGCTGGGTGCGGAGGGTCCGCTGATCGGCGCCGCGGCCCTGGCGTATGAGGCCATCAATGCCAAGCTGTTTGCGGCGACGAATCGGGAGGAACGATGAGCAAGCCGGCCATTCCGATACGAGCAACGCTCGCCGTGGTGACCCGTCCCGACCTGTGGGCAACCGGCGTGCGGGCGGCGCTGAGGTTCCGTCCTCGTCGGGGCGGGCGCCTCGGGCCCTACGTCGCGTTCCGCCTGGAGACCCAGTACGGCGGCGGTCGCCAGGAGCGTCGGCGTGCCGCAGATCCGGCCGACGTCGTCGCCTACCTCGAGTGGTTGCGGTCGGTCGGGCCGGCGGGCGGCGGCCGGCGCACTCGTTGAACGCCGGCCGGACGACCGTGAGCCGGCCATGAGCTGGCCGGCGGTGGCTTTGGCGATCGGGTGCCGGCCGGGTGCGATTCGGCCGGTTCCGATTCGGATGAATGCGATCGGTGCTGGGGGTTGGGTGCCAGACCGGGCCCAGCACCCACCGGGCTATCGCCGGTCCGCCCCGCCCGCTTCCGCACCGATGTCGAGGGGTGGATCGGGCAGGTGGCCGTCGACGATCGGCACCAGCAGCTCGGCCAGCCGCGGCGGCAGCGTGGCTACACCCTCGGAGCGGAGTTCCTCGGCGCTCCACCAGCGGCGGTCCTCGAAGGCCATCGCCTCGAAGGCCTCCAGGCGTTGTTCCCCCAGTCCCTCCGATCCGCTGGGGACGCGGGCCAGGTGGATCACCTCGTTCTGGTCGAAGTGCCACCCGGCAAAGTCGAAGGTGACGTGCTGGGTCCAGATCACCGGTCCGATGTCGGCGGTGGTGATGCCGCCCTCCTCGTGCAACTCTCGCAGGCAGGCGTGGGTCGAGGCCTCGCCGGGCTCGATGCCGCCGCCGGGGAGCTCCCACCACGAACCGGCCTCCGGTCGTGCCGGGTCGTGGGCCTTGATCAGCAGCACTCGGTCGTCGCCGTCGAGTGCCACCACGCGGGCGGCCTGGCGTCGGAGGGTGGGTCGCATTCCGTCCGACGCTACCGTCCGACGTACCGGTCCGGTCGCAGCGCCCGTCGAAGCGGACCGATGAGCGCGGGCGCGGCGGCGTTTCACGAGTGGATCGGATCCGCCGGCGAGTTTCACGGCCGTGACCTGCCCACACCTGCGCCCGGCTCGCTCGATGTCTGGGCGGTCAACCCGACCGAAGCGACGATCGTGGCGGGATCGACCCAACGCCACGCCCTCGACGAGGCCCGTGCTGAGGCCGCCGGGCTGGCGACGGCGAGGCGCCGCAGCGGCGGCGGCGTGGTCGTCGTCGAACCGGTTCACACCGTGTGGATCGACGTGGTCGTCGCCCGCGGCGACGAGCGCGTGTCCGACGACGTCGGTCGGTCCTTCGATTGGATCGGCGGGGTTCTCGCCGCTGCGATGCGATCGGGCGGGGTCGAGGTCGCCGCCCACCGGGGGACCGGCACTTGGGATCCGCTCGGTCGTCTGGTGTGTTTTGCCGGCGTCGGTCCTGGCGAGAGCCTCGACCCGCAGGGCCGCAAGGTGGTCGGCCTCAGCCAGCGGCGAACCCGGGAGCAGGTGCGGTTCCAAACCGTGGCCTACCGGCAGGTACCCGTCGAGGCGACGCTGGCCGCACTGCGCGACGATCAGTTTCCCGGCGATCAGTTTTCCGGCGGCCGGGCCGCGGCGGCCGCCGAGTTGGCCCGCCGCACCGCGCCGCTGGGCACCGACCGGGCCGTGCGCTGGTGGCAGCATCACGTCGCCGACGCCCTGGTGCAGGCTTCCGCGGTCATGACCTGACCGTCCCCGTACCGGTACCCCCTTCCCAGCCCGGCGCCCCCCCCAGCCCAGCGCCCCTCCCAACCCAGCGCCCCTCCCAACTCAGCGCCCCTCCCAACCCAGCTCGGTGCCTCACCAGGAGCCCCTTTCCGAAGTGGGGAGCCCGGAGCGCGGTCTGGCGGTTGTTTGGGCTCCCGAGTTGCGCGGGGCGGTGCGGGGATCGCTGCCCGGGGTGCGGGCCCCATGGTCAACCACTGGGCGACGTGGTGGCGTGAGCAGATGACCAACAGCAACGCAATGCCCGTCGAGCCCTCCGTTCTCGCCTTGGCCGAGCGGCAGCTCGGATTGATCAGCGATCGTCAGCTGGATGAACTGGGCATCGACCGGCGACGGTGGGTTCGGGCGGTCGCCAACCAGCAATGGCTCGATCTGTCGGGCCGGGTGTGGCTGCGCTCGGGTGCCCCGTGCTCGGGGCTGACGTGCGGCCGGGCGGTCGTGCTCCACTGCGGTGCGGGCTCGGCGGTCAGCCACCACAGCGCAGCGGCCTTGTGGGGCATCCCCGGGTTTCGGCTGTGGCCGCTCCAGGTGTCGGTGCCGCGCACATCGTGGGGCGGAACCGATCGGATCGAGCTCTCCCTTCCCCGGAACTTCGTTGACGACCAGCGCGCCATCGACCATCGCGTGCTCGTCCACCGACCGACCGCTTGGCCGGATCGGGCTACCGGCATGATCGACGGTGTGGACGTGGTGCGTCCGGCACTGCTGCTGTTGCAGCTGGCGCCCGTCGTGGCGCCCAAGCGGTTGCAGCGCATCCTCGATCATCTCTGGTCTCGCGGCCTGTTGTCCGGCCCGTCGGTGGCCGCCGAACTCGCACCGATGTTGGGTCGAGGCCGGGCCGGTGTGGTTGCGATCCGCACGATGCTCGACCGCTGTGGGCCCGGTTACGTCCCCCCGGAGAGCAACCTTGAGGCCCGGCTGATCGACTTGATCGACGCTGCCGGCATTCCTCGGCCGCGCCGGCAGAAGGACCTGGGTGACAACGTTCGTTGGCTGGGCCGGGTGGATTTGTACTGGCCTCAGTGGCTGTTGGTTGTCGAGGTCGACTCGGATAGGTACCACGGCGCGCTCAGCGATCGGGAGGATGACGCCAAGCGGCAACGAGCGCTCGAGGCTGCCGGCTACACCGTCGTGCGGGTCACCGAGTTTGAGCTGTGGCACCGCCGGGACCAGGTCATCGACCGGCTGCGCTCAGCGGTGGCAGCTGCCAGGGCCCACGTCGCTGCTTAGGACGAGGCCGGCGGTGCCCGATCTCTTGAAGTGGGGAGCCCGGAGCGCGGTCTGGTGGTTGTTTGGGCTCCCGAGTTGCGGGTGGGTTGGGTGCGGGCGGGAAGTGGGGAGCCCGGAGCGCGGTCTGGTGGTTGTTTGGGCTCCCGAGTTGCGGGTTGTGAGCCCCGGGACAGGAGGCGGGCGGGGACCCAACCAGAGAAATGTTGGAGCGATGCACCGAAGTGGGAGGAAGTGGGGCTATGGTGTCGCTTCGTGGGAGGGAGTGGGTCAACCGGATCACTGGCAGGTGATCCAACCGATTCATCCCCTCCGCTGGAGAACCCGACCGAGATGGACCCGTGCTTGCTGGCAGCTACGACCACCGAATCGACTCGAAGTCGAGACTGGTGCTTCCCGCCGCGGCGCGACCAGCGTTTGCCAACGGGGGCTTTGTCTCTGACCAGGGCAACTACGTCGGGCTCTTTCCCACCCAGGAGTGGCAGGAGTTCGTCGCCAAGTTGCGCCGGGAGGTCGAGGCGGGCACCACGCCCCGTCGCGTCTTCCAGGTGGTCTCCGGCCGTGCCTTCCCCATCGCTCCTGATGGGGCCGGGCGGGTGCTGTTGCCGCCCAAGCTGCGCGCACGCTTCGACGACGAGGTCACCCTCATCGGATCCGAGACCCACTTGGCGGTGTACCGCCCCGAAGAATGGGCCTCGGTCGAGGAAGGCGTCGGCGACCTCGCCGACTACCTGGAGCACCTGCTGTGAGCGCCCGAGCGAACGGCGCCAACCAAACGATCGACGACCTGCACCCTCATACCTCACGGGACCGTGCCGCCATTCCGGCGTTGCACAGCCCCTCGACTGGCGGGATGGACCAACCGAACTCCGCCCGCTGCCCATCCAGTCTGACCGGGGAGACATCCCGGCAGACGCCGTCCAGTCGAGGGGCTGTCCAGCGCCGGGAACACACACCGGCTGACCGAAAGAGGCCGCAATGGAAGGTGACCGCGCACGCCACGATGACGCGGACTTCGCCCATCGGAGCGTCCTGCGACACGAGGTGCTCGAGGCATTCGAAGAGGTGCCGGCCGGGCTGGTGCTCGACGCCACGCTCGGGGGAGCAGGCCACGCCACAGCGCTGCTGGGCGCCCGCAGCGACCTCACCCTGCTCGGCGTGGATCGCGACCCGGATGCGCTCGCAGTGGCGGCGGTCCGGATGGAGCGCTTCGGCGACCGGGTGCGCCTCGAACACGCCAACTTCGCCCAGTTGGGCGAGTTGTTGGACCGCACCGACGAGCCCCTGGTGGGCGCGCTGTTCGATCTCGGGGTCTCGTCCCCGCAGATCGACCGGCCCGAGCGCGGCTTCAGCTATCGATTCAACGGTCCGCTCGACATGCGAATGGACCCCACTCAGGAACTCACCGCGGAGGTGGTTGTGAATACCTACCCGATCGACCGACTGACCAAAATCCTCGCCGACGGTGGGGATGTGCCCGCCGCTCGTCGGGTGGCAGCGGAGATCGCGTCGCGGCGTCCGCTGACCACCACAGACGACCTGGTCGAGGCCACCCAGGCCGGCACCCCCGCGGCGGTGCGCCGGAGGGGCAACCCGGCCAAGCGGGTTTTTCAGGGCATCCGCATGGAGGTCAACGACGAGCTCGAGAGCCTCGTGGATGCACTCGATCAGACGATCGACCGCTTGGTGCTCGGCGGCCGGGTCGCCGTGCTCGCCTACCACTCTGGAGAGGATCGCGTCGTCAAGGACCGCTTCCGTCGGGCAGATCGCGGCGCGTGCAGCTGCCCGTCCGGCCTGCCCTGCGTGTGCGGCTCCACCCCTGAGGGCCGCCTGATCACCCGCAAGCCGCTCTTCGCCAGCGATGCCGAGGTGGCGGACAACCCCCGGGCCGCCAGCGTGCGCATGCGCGTGTTTGAGAAGGGTCGCCGCGCCTCGTGACCGCGCTGGCCCGCCCTGCGCGGACCCGGGCTCGTCCGGTCCCGTCGGTACAACGGCCGAAGCTGCGCGTCCTCGATGGCACTCTCGAGCGTCGCCGCCGGCGCACCGTCGTGATCATGGTCGGCACGGTCGGGGCCGTGATGGCGTTGCTGCTCAGCGTGCTGTACCTGCAGGTGGTGATGCTGCAACGTCAGCGCGAGCTGGACGACCTGGCCAACCAAAGCACCGAAGTGATGCGTGAGAACCAGGACCTGCGCCGCAACGTGGCCGAGCTCGAGAGCCCGGACGCCATCGTGCGACGCGCCACCGAGGAGCTGGGCATGGTGCCCGCCCCGGAGGTGGTGTACCTCGATCCCTCGCCCGCCGCCGCCCCCGATGAGCCGATCGTCCGGACGCTGGGCGATCAGCCCGGAGCGCCCTCGGCCGATGCGGCGGTCCCCGACGATCCGGCGGCGTCCGACGCTCCCACGGAGAGCGGACCGGCCGAAGGTGTTTCAGGATGACCGTCGACCCGCTCACCGGCGGCGATCGGCCACGCACGCGGCGGGCCTCGCCTACGCCGCGTCGGGCTGCGCCCGAGAGGCGCAGCGACGCTCGGGGTGGCCGCCCACCCGCTTCGGAGTCCGCCGCGGGGGCCGCGGCGCGTCCGCGATCCGAGCGTGAGCCCGGCGAGCGGTCCCGCCTCGCCGCCGACGCGGCGCGAACGTGGGGGCACGACAGCGCCGACAGCGCGGCCGAGATCTGGGATCGGGTCAGCGAACGGTTTCACACCCGGTTCGTGGCCAGGCGGGCTCACCACCGGGCCCGGGGCGCCCCTGGGTACTCTGAGCGCAATCGCTACCACGCCCTCGTCGGGGTGGTCGCCCTGCTGTCGGTGTTGGTCACGGTCAAGCTGGTCAACATTCAGGTGATTTCGCCCGACCGCTACCTCAACCTGGGCACCAATCAGCGCGTGAAGATGGACGACCTGCCCGGTCCGAGGGGCACGATCCGGGATCGCAACGGGGTGGACCTGGCGCTGTCGGTTCAGATGGTGACACTGATCGCCGACCCCAAGCGGGTGACCGACCCCGGGAAGGCAACCGACATCATCTCCGGTGAGGTCGACGTCGACGCCGACGAGCTTGCCGCGCGCCTGGGCGATTCGAACTCGCGCTTCACCTACGTTGCTCGCCAGATCGATCCGCGCACCGGCGAGGCCGTCCTCAAAAAGCTTCAAAAGGCCGGCATCGCCGGCTTTTTCATCGAAGATGACCAGCAGCGGGTCAACCCGGCCGAGTCGCTCGCCTCTGCGGTGGTCGGCCGAACCGACATCGACGGGGCGGGCACCTCGGGTATCGAAAAGACCCTCGACGACCAGCTGACCGGCACCCCGGGCGAACGAATCGTCGAACGGGCGCCCGACGGGTCGGGCATCGCCAACGCCCCTCACAAGGCCGTTCCCGCAATCCCGGGCGAGGACGTCACCTTGACGCTCGATCAGACGCTCCAATACGAGGCCGAGCGGCAGCTGGTCGCAGCGGTCGACAGCGAGAGCGCCAACGCCGGCGTGGCGATCATGGGGGACCCGCGGACAGGCGAGCTGCTCGCCGTGGCCAACGTCGCCCGCAACCAGGACACGGGCGAAGTGTCGCCGGTGATTTACAACATGGCCTTCGCAGCGGCGTTCGAGGCCGGATCGGTCATGAAGGTGGTGACGGTGGCCGGCGCCTACGAGGACAACAAGACCGACCCGAACGAGCGGATCATGGTGCCGGCGAGCCTGAAGGTTGGCGACCACGACTACACCGATAGCCACTGGCACCCGACCGAGCCCTGGCGCGTCCAGCAGATCGTCGCCCAGTCGTCCAACATCGGCACAATCACCCTGGGTCAACGGGTCGGGGCGAAACGGCTCGAGGAACTGCTGCGCTCGTTCGGATTCGGCGCTCGAACCGAGCTGGACCTCCCCGGCGAATCCCGGGGGCTGTTGTCGTCCTCCGACGATTGGTACCCGACCGATCTGGCGTCGATCTCGATCGGACAGGGCATCGCGGTCACCCCGGTGCAGCTGTGGTCGGCCTACAACGTGATCGCCAACGAGGGGCTGTACGTCCCGCCGAGGTTGATCGAGGAGGTCGGCGGTCCCGACGGCACCGCCAAGCCGGTCCCCGCAGGCGAGGAACGCCGGGTGATCCGCCCCGAGGTGGCCCGGTGGATGAACCTGGCGCTCCAGCAGGTGGTGCTCGACGGCACCGCATCGGAGTGGAGCCTGCCGGGCTACACGGTGGCGGCCAAGACCGGTACCGCCCGCAAACCCAACCCGGATACGGGACGCTACGACTGGGGCGGCGGGAGCTACCGCTACAACACGGTCTTCTCGGGTTTCCTGCCCGCCTCGGATCCCCAGCTGTCGATCACGGTGTTGCTCGACGAACCGAAGAACCACCTCAGCGGAGCATCGGCGGCCGGGCCGGTGTTCAACGAGCTGGCGAAGGCCGGGTTGACCCACCTGCAGATCCCCCCGGACCGCCCCAGCGTTCCACGCGCCGAGTCCGGTGACGACGAGGGTGACGGGCCGGTGCGAGCAACCCCGGCGCCGCCGGCGCCGCCGCGCACCACCCCGGAGGATGAACGGGCAGCGGCGGAAGGCTCCGGCGGTGCCGGCGGTGCCGGCGATCGAGCGGTCGACGGCGATGGCGAGGTGTCCGTCGACGATGACCAGCTGGCGGAGGGAACGCCCGATGGCTGAGCGACCGAGCGCCGGGCGGCGCCCCCTCTCGTTGCTCGGCCTCGCCGAGCTGGTCGGCGGCCGGGTGGTACCCGGCAGCACGTCGCCGAACGATCCTCCGCTGCATGACGTTGCCTTCGACAGTCGCGTCCCGATGGGGCCAGGGACCTTGTTTGTTGCCGTTCGGGGCGACCGTTCGGACGGACACGACTTCGTCGCCGCTGCGGTCGATGCCGGGGCGGTGGCGGTGATGGTCGAACACCTCATCGAGGGGATCGCAGTGCCGCAGATGGTCGTCACCGACGCGCGCGCTGCGATGGGGCCTGCCGCCCAGGCGATCTTCGGTCACCCCGGCACCGAGCTGGCGCTGGTCGGGGTGACGGGGACCAACGGCAAGACGACCTTCGTCAGCCTGTTGGCGCAACTGCTCGACAACCTCGGCGAGCGAGCGGAGTCGATGGGCACGTTGACCGGCGCTCGGACGACACCCGAGGGGCCCGAGATCGCGCGCCACCTACGAGCGGCGGTCGACGACGGCGTCACCGCGGTGGCGATGGAGGTGTCGTCCCACGCCCTGGCCCTGCACCGGGTCGATGGGCTGCGCTTCGACGTGGCCGTGTTCACCAACCTGGGCCGGGACCATCTCGACTTTCACACCACCCAGGAGGCGTACTTCGCCGCCAAGGCACGGCTCTTCGAACCGGACCGGGCGGCAGCCGCGCTGGTCAACATCGATGACGTCCACGGTCGGCTGCTGCGCGACGCTGCCGGCGCGTTGCCCGTGACCGGGTACGCGCTCGACGACCTCGACGACCTCGAACTCAGCCCTACCGGCTCGGGGTTTGGTTGGCGCGGTCACCGGGTGCGGGTTGCCCTGCCCGGGCGTCTCAACCTGTCCAACGTGCTCGCAGCGCTGGAAGCGGCCGTGCTGCTCGGCCACGAGGAGATCCTCGTCGCCGGCGCCGCAAACGGGCTCGTCGGTCCGCCCGGACGATTTCAGGTGGTGCCACTCGACCGGGACCCGACCGGCTCCGCCGCCCCGGCGGTCGTCGTCGACTATGCCCACAGCCCCGACGCCCTGTCCAGCGTCCTCGACAGTGCCCGGGAACTGTTGGGCCCCGATGGCCGACTGACCGTGGTCTACGGCTGCGGCGGCGATCGAGATCTTGAGAAGCGACCGGAGATGGGGCGGGTGGCTGCTGAGCGGGCCGACCGGGTGATCATCACCTCGGACAACCCGCGTTCCGAGGACCCGTTGGCGATCATGGAGCAGACCGCGCAAGGATCGATGGGCGTGGCCACCAGCGACACCCAACTGACCGCTCCCGAACTGATCGTCGACCGTCGGGAGGCGATCAAAGCCGCACTGGCCGAGGCCGGCCCTGGCGCGATGGTCGTCATCGCCGGAAAGGGCCATGAGACCACCCAGACCTTCGCCGACCGGGTGGAGGACTTCGACGACGTCGCGGTCGCCGCCGAGGTGTGGGCCGAGCGTGGGCGGACGGGTGGCCCCCGATGATCCGACTGCTCCTCGCCGCCGGGATCTCGCTGGCCGTGTCGCTGTTCGGCACCAGGTTTCTCATCGCCTGGTTGACGCACCACCGCATCGGTCAGCCGATCCACGAGGACGTGCCCGAGGGGCACACGACCAAGGCCGGCACCCCGACGATGGGCGGCATCGCCATCGTCTCCGGTGGCCTGATCGGCTACCTGGGCTCGAATCTGTATCGGGGTACCGAGAGCAACCTGGGGTACACCCGCACCGGGCT
Organism: Candidatus Neomicrothrix sp.; assembly: GCF_035329545.1. NCBI lineage: Bacteria > Bacillati > Actinomycetota > Acidimicrobiia > Acidimicrobiales > Microthrixaceae > Candidatus Neomicrothrix > Candidatus Neomicrothrix sp. The sequence goes on along the minus strand of NZ_DAOLGP010000010.1, from coordinate 83,675 downwards.
GTACGTCATGTTGGCGATCGCAGGGGCAGGCGTTGTCGGCCTCGCCGACGACTGGATCAAGGTGGCCAACGAGCGCAACCTGGGCCTCAACAGCCGGGCCAAGATGCTCGGGCTGTTGACCGTGGCCGTGGCGGTCGCCTGGGCGCTGGCGTCGCGCACCGACGTCGCCCTCACGATCAACTTCACCCGAGGCTCGCTGCCGGGCTGGGAGCTGCCCAAGCTGGCATGGGTGGCCTGGGCGGTCGTGTTGATCACCGGTTCGGCCAACGCCGTCAACCTGACCGACGGTCTCGATGGGTTGGCTGCCGGAGCCGCCTCGTTCGGTTTCTCCGCCTACGTCGTCGTCGGGTTCTGGACCTTCCGTTACCCGGAGATCTACCAGGTGACCGATGCGCTCGATGTGGCGGTGGTCGCCGCCGCCATGCTGGGCGCCTGCGTCGGGTTCCTGTGGTGGAACGCGGCCCCGGCGCAGATCTTCATGGGCGATACCGGCTCCCTGGCGATCGGCACCGGCCTGGCCTGCCTGGCGCTGGCCACCAACACCCAGTTGCTGTTGCCGATCGTCGGCGCCCTGTTCGTCATCGAGACGCTGTCGGTGATCCTTCAGGTGGCCAGCTTCAAGATCACCGGCCGACGGATCTTCCGGATGGCGCCGATCCACCACCACTTCGAGATGGCGGGGTGGCCCGAGACCACCGTCATCATCCGGATGTGGCTGCTGACCGGCATGTGCACCGCGCTGGGGATCGGCCTGTTCTACGGCGACTTCCTGCGCACCGGGGCCGCCGGCTGATGGGCATCACCTTCCCGGCCAGCGGTCGGCGCAACGACCGGCCTCCCGCAGCGCACGCCGACCGTTCGCGCCCCGATCGATCGAGGGCTCAGCGTCCGAACGCCGGTCGTTCGTTGGGTGGTCTCATCGGTGGTCGCCGTTCCCGCCGTCGCTCGCCGGTCCAGCCGATGACACCGACCGCCATGCTGTTGGTGGCGCTGGTGGCGGCGCTGTGTGCCATGGGCCTGTTGATGGTGTTGTCGGCATCCGCGGTGAAGTCGCTCGACACCGGCGGGTCCCCGTACCGCTTCTTCACCAAGCAGGCGCTGTTCGTCGGGATGGGTGCGGTGGCGATGTGGGTGATGTCGCGCTTCGACCACCGTCGGCTGCGCGAGCTGGCGCGGCCGCTGGTCGGCGTCTCGTTTGGGCTGTTGTTTCTGCTGGCCATTCCCGGCAACCCGTTGGCGGTCACGGTCAACGGGTCCCGGCGGTGGCTGGGCGTGGGTTTTGTGCAGTTCCAGCCCTCCGAGCTGGCCAAGATCGCCATCATCGTCTTCGCCGCCGACCTGCTCGCCAACCGGCGCGATCAGATGGGCGACCCGGTGCGCACCGTTCGGCCGGTGATGGCGGTGCTCGCCGTGTTCGCCGCCTTCGTGATGTTGCAGCCGGACCTGGGCACGACCGTCCTGCTCGCCGTCCTGGCCTTTGCGATCCTCGGGGTGGCCGGCGCGACACCGACAGGGCTGGCCACCTATGCAACACCCGCCCTGGCGGTGGGTGCCGCCGCCTCGATGTGGGGCTATCGCCGGGCACGCATGTTGGCTTTCCTTGATCCGTGGGAGCACCCGACGACCTCCGGGTACCAGACGCTTCAGGCCCAGGTCAGCCTGGCCTCGGGCGGATGGTTTGGGTCGGGGATTGGCACCAGCCGGGCCAAGTACGGCTTCCTGCCCGAGGCCCACACCGACTTTGTCTACGCGATCATCGGCGAAGAATTCGGGCTGGCCGGTGCGCTGGTCGTGCAGGCGTTGTACCTGCTGTTCTTCTTCGCCGGGCTGCGCGTCGCCCGAACCGCCCGCGACCGGTTCTCCAAGCTGGTCGCCACCGGCATCGCCACCTGGATTGGCATTCAGGCTTTCGTCAACCTGGGCGTGGCCACCGGGGCGCTGCCCAACAAGGGCATCACCTTGCCGTTCCTGTCCTACGGCGGCTCATCGATCATCATCACCATGGCCGCCGCCGGGATCTTGATCAACATCGCCCGCAGCCAGGGGATGGCCGTCCCGACCCGGACCTCGGCCGAGAGCGCCACCGGGGCGGCCGCCCGATGAGCGGCGCCGAGCCGACCAGCGCAACCGTGACCCTGGTGATCGCCGGCGGCGGTACTGCGGGCCACCTCATCCCCGGGCTGGTCGTCGCCGAGGAACTGGTCGAACGCGGCCACCCCCGCTCGTCGATCCTGTTCGTCGGCGCCGAGCGCGGACCCGAGGTGACGATGGTCCCCGAGCGCGGCTATCCGGTGCGCCTGTTGCCGGGCCGGGGTATCCAACGATCGCTGACCGTCGACAACGTGGCGGCGCTGTGGGGGCTGGTACGCGCTGCGTTTCAAGCGTTTGCGCTGCTGCGCAAAGAACGCCCCAAGGCGGTATTGGCGCTCGGTGGGTTTGCTTCGGTGGCCTGCGCGGTATCTGCGGCGCTGCTTCGAATCCCGCTGGTTGTCGCCGACCAAAATGCCCTGGCCGGGTCGGCCAACCGCCTCGTCGCACGCTTCGCCACCTCGTGCGCTGCCGCTTTCCCCGGCGTCGACCTGCCGCGCGCCGTGCTCACCGGCAACCCGGTGCGGCCCGAGATCATCGCTGCGGCGTCCACACCGCCGGGTGCAGCCCGTGAACGGCTGGGCCTCCCCGCCGATCGCACCGTGCTGGCGGTGTTCTCCGGCTCGCTCGGCTCACGGCGGATCAACACCGCCACGGTCGGAGCGCTCGAGTCGCTGGCCGACCGCAGCGACCTGGCTATCTATCACGTCCTCGGCCGCCGGGACTGGGACGAGCGAGACGAGCCGGAGTTCCGCACGCCGGCGCTGCCCGAGGGCGGGCTGGTGTACACCCGCGTGGCCTACTCCAACGAGATTGGCGACCTGTTGGCGGCCGCCGACCTGGGGCTGACCCGGGCCGGCGGCTCGACGGTGGCCGAGCTGGCGATCGTCGGCCTTCCCGCCATCCTGGTCCCGTTGCCGATCGCCACCCGCGATCACCAGCGGGCCAACGCCGCCGGCCTGGTTGAGGCGGGCGGAGCGATTTTGGTGATCGATGATCAACTCACCTCGGAACGGCTGATCGCCGAGCTGATGCCGTTGATCGAGAAACCGGCGGTGCTGGCGACGATGGCCGCAGCGGCCCGGGGCGAAGGTCACCCCGACGCCGCCGCCCGCGTGGCCGACCTGGTCGAATCGGCCGCCGAGGGCGTCCGATGACCCTGCCCTGCAACGACCCTGGCGACCAGAGCGGCCCCGGGCACCCGAGCGCGTCCGAGGTGGCCGGGTGGCTGGGCGGTGGGCCCCGTCACATCCACCTCATCGGCTTGGCCGGAACCGGCATCTCGGCCCTGGCCATGATCCTGGTCGAGCTCGGCCATCACGTCTCGGGCAGCGACCAGCGGTCCGCTCCGGTGCTCGACCGGCTGGTCGAGGCTGGCGCCACCGCTCACGTCGGTCACGATCCGGGCCATGTCGAGGGCGCCGATCTCGTGATCTGCTCCACCGCGATCCGCGCGGACCACCCCGAGCGGGTGGCGGCCGCATCGGCGGGGTTGCCGGTGCTGACCCGAGCGGACGCCCTGGCGGGCCTGACGCGCCTGCGGCCGTCGATCGCCGTGTCGGGGACCCATGGAAAGACCACCTCGACCGCAATGATGGCGCTGGCGCTCCGCAGCGCCGGCGCCCGGGTGAGCTGGCTGGTCGGTTCGACCGTGCCCGCCCTCGAGACCGCGGCCAGCTGGGGGGACGGTGAATGGTTCGTCGTCGAGGCCGACGAGTCCGACGACACCCACCTGGCCCTCGCACGAGCAGCCGTGCTGCTGACGAACGCCGAGGGTGAGCACCTGGACTTTCACGGCACGCTGGGCCGGGTCATCGATGGTTACGTCGAGTTTCTCGAGGGCGCCGGCGCGACCGACCCGGACGAGACGCCGTCGGGCGGCCCCGCCCGGCCGGTGCGGGTGGCCGGTGCGGACGACCCGGGTGCGGCCCTGGTGGGGAGGGCGGTCGAGGGGGTCGTCACCTTCGGCACCGCATCGGACGCCGACTGGCGCCTCGAGGTGCTCGGCCGCTCGGTGACCGGCACCACGTCGACCCTCACGTCGCCCTCCGGCGAGGTGATCCCCCTGTTGGTCTCCGTGCCGGGCGACCACAACGCCACCAACGCCGCCGGCGTCGTCGCGCTGGCCGGGGAACTCGGTTTCGATCCGTTTCGCGCCGCCGCCGGGGTGGCCGCCTTCACCGGTACCGGTCGTCGGTTCGAGCATCGGGGCGTCGCCAAGGGCGTGAGCTTCATCGACGACTATGCCCACCATCCGACCGAGGTGGCGGCCACTTTGGCCGCAGCCTCCGGGTGGGAGGGCGGGCGTGTGGTCGCCGTGTTCCAGCCTCACCTGTACAGCCGCACCCAGCGCCTGGCCGACCGCTTCGGCGCAGCGCTGGCCGTGGCCGACGTCGTCGTCGTCACCGACGTGTACGCCGCCCGGGAGGACCCGATCGAGGGGGTGGACGGCACGTTGATCTCGGCGGCGGCCAGGCGCCACGGCGCAGTTGACGTCGTCGACGCCCCCGACCGTTCAACCCTGGCCGAGGTCGTGGCCGCCTTGATCCGACCCGGCGACCTGGTGCTGACGATGGGGGCCGGCGACATCACGACGGTCGCCGAGGAACTCGGTGCGGTGCTCCCCGGCGCCGTGATCGAGACGCCGTGAGCGGTCCGACCGATCTCGACGAGGTGGCCGCCCGGCTGACCGAGCGCCTGGGGGACCGCGTCCGGTTGGACGCGTCCGCTGACCGGGCCAGCTGGTATCGGGTCGGCGGGCCGGTGGCGATCTGGGTTGACGTCGCGTCGGTCGATGATCTGAGCGCGCTCGCCGCCGCTCTCGCCGCCGCTCTCGACGGCAGCGACGTGCCCCTGACCGTGGTGGGGGAGGGTTCCAACCTGTTGGTCACCGACGCCGGCTACGACGGAGTGATCGTGCACCTCGACCGTGCCGGTGCCTTCGGCGACGTCATCTTCGACGATGCGGGCGCTGCGGTGACGGTGGGCGGTGCGGTGCGGATGCCCGACCTGGCGCGCCGCTGCGCGGAGGCCGGCCACGGCGGGCTGTCCTGGATGGCCGGCATCCCCGGTTCGATCGGCGGTGCGGTGCGGATGAACGCCGGGGTGAAGGCGGGGGAGGTCGAGGTGCGGCACTCCCTCGACTGGGCCGAGCTGGTCGACCTGGGCACCGGCGAGGTGGTCCGCCGGCCGAGCGAGTGGTTCGAGTTTGGCTATCGACGGTCACGGGTGGGCCCCAACGACGTGGTGACGTCGGCCCGGTTCCGCACCCAACCCGGCAAGCCCGAGGACATCGCCGCCGAGAACGCCGTCCACCTTCGACACCGCAGAGACTTCCAGGAGACGGTGCGAACCGCAGGCTCGGTGTGGACCAACCCGCCCGGTTCATCGGCGTGGCAGGCGGTGAGCGATGCCGGAGCTCAGGGGCTGCGGGTGGGCACCGCCCAGGTGTCGCCCAAGCACGCCAACTTCATCGTCGTCGACCCGGGCGGCGCCGCCGACGACGTGCACGCCCTGATGGCGCAGGTCCGGCAGATGGTCCACCAACACAGCGGCGTCGTGTTGGAAGCTGAGACGGTGATGATCGGCTTTCCCCCCTTCGAGGAGCTGACGTGAGCTCCGAGGGCTCCGGGCGTCGAGCTCGGCGACCGTCGGCCAGAACCTCACGGCCCGCCACTGCGAAGGGCTCCGGCAGTCCACGACGAGCCAAGGGCACGGCGCAGTCCAAAGGCACAGCGCAGTCGAAAGGCACAGGCCGGTCGAGCGGTGCGGCGCAGCCGAAGAGCGCAGCCCGGTCCAAGAGCAACGGACGATCCCGGAGCCCATCGCGTGCCAAGGCGACGGTCGACCCTCGCATGCGCGCCCGACGCATCGGCGTTTCGCGGGACCGGGCCCGGCGGCGGCTTCGGCTGCTGATCGGGGCGACGGGCGTCGCAGCGCTGCTCATCGGGGCGCTCGTCGTCTATGCCAGCCCGCTGTTCGGCATCAAGGAGATCGAGGTCAAGGGTGTCAACGATGCTTCCGCCGCCGAGATAGCGGCCGTGTTGGAGGACTTCATGGGGACGCCGGTGGCCCGGGTGGATGATGCCGAGCTGTCCGACGCCGTTGCTGCGCTCCCGGGGATGGGCGATGCTGCGGTCGATGTGTCGATGGGTGGCACGGTCACCGTGACGGTCAGCGACAACCGGGCGGTCGCCTACGCCCCGACCACCGACGGGACCGCCGCCCTGGTCGGGCCGACCGGGCGGGTGCTCTCGCTGGCCGAGACACCTCCTCAGGATCTCGTGCGTCTGGAAGCGACGTTGGAGCCGTCGGTCGGCGGCGCTGTACCCCGGCCGGTCGGGCCGGCCGTCGATGTGGCCGCCGCCCTGTCACCCGACCTGGTGGCTGTGACCGAGTCGGTGGGCGCCGACGACGACGGCGTCGAGTTGGCCCTCGTTCGCGGTGTGCGAGCGCAGGTGGGAAGCACCGACGACCTGCCGCGCAAGCTGGCATCGATCGCCACGCTGATGTCGACCGAGGTCGAAGCGGACTGCCTGGAACGGATCGACGTCAGCGAGACCGCACGGACCACCGTGCGGCGCGACAGCGCCTGTACCGGTGCGCCGGCATGAAGGCGCGGTGTCGGCATCAGCGCGCGCTGGGTGGTTTGATACCTACTTTTGGTGCGTACGAGGTGACGGTCGGCACGGGTCCACCAAAAGGGATTGCCGAGCATGAAACAATGGTCCCCAAGCAGGTCGCAGCACTAGCTGCCCTGGCCGCCGTTCGGGCATTCCCGACCGGTTCACCCTAGGAGGAATGAACTCCCATGGCACACAACCCGCAGAACTACCTTGCGGTCATCAAAGTGATCGGCGTCGGCGGTGCCGGCTGCAACGCGGTGAACCGGATGATCGACGCCGGCCTGAAGGGCGTCGAGTTCATCGGTGTCAACACCGATGCGCAGGCGCTGCTGATGTCCGACGCCGACCTCAAGTTGGATATCGGACGCGAGCTCACCCGAGGGTTGGGCGCGGGCTCGGACCCCGAGGTCGGTCGTCAGGCCGCCGAGGACCACCGCAGCGACATCGAAGAATCGCTGCGCGGCGCCGACATGGTCTTCATCACCGCCGGTGAGGGCGGTGGTACCGGCACCGGTGCCGCCCCGGTGATCGCCGACATGGCCAAGAGCATGGGTGCGCTGACGATCGGCGTGGTCACCCGGCCCTTCACCTTCGAAGGCCGCCGCCGTTCAGTGCAGGCCGATCAGGGCATCGCCAAGCTGAAGGAGAAGGTCGACACACTGATCGTCATCCCGAATGACCGCCTGTTGTCGGTGGCCAACGAGAAGACCTCGGTGATGAACGCCTTCAAGATGGCCGACGAGGTGCTGCTCCAGGGCGTGCAGGGAATCACCGAGCTGATCACCACCCCCGGCATGATCAACACCGACTTTGCCGACGTGAAGATGATCATGTCCGACGCCGGCTCGGCGCTGATGGGCATTGGCTACGGCACCGGAGAGAACCGGGCGGTCAACTCGGCCCGCCAGGCGATCAGCTCGCACCTGCTCGAGGCGGCGATCGAGGGCGCCCGCGGGATCCTGTTGAACATCTCCGGCGGCTCTGACCTGACGATCTTCGAGGTCAACGAGGCGGCCGAGATCATCCACGAGGTGGCCCACCCCGACGCCAACATCATCTTCGGCACCGTTATGGACGAAGAGATGGGTGACGAGGTGCGCATCACCGTGATCGCCGCCGGGTTCGAACGCTGGGACGACGGCGGACACCCGCCTGCGGGTCAGGCGTCGCAGGGTCAGCCGGCGTCTGGTCGGCCGGGCGCCCCGTCGGGCGGTGGTGGCCCCGAGCGCGAAGGCACCCGAGGGCGGCCCAAGCCGCCCGAGGAAGTGCCGATCGCCGACGTTTTTGGTGACGATGATTTCCTCGATGGCGACGACGACTTCGACGTCCCTTCCTTCCTCCGCTGAGGCCCCCTCCATCGACGGGGTCGACCTGTCGAGTGGTGGAGCGGTTCGCTGGTGCTTCACTGGGCGGGCTCAGGGTGATCTGTCGGAGTCGGCACCCGCTGCTGTCGCGCGCCTGGGATCGCAACTCGAGGTGCCGATCTTTGCGGTTCATCAGGTGCACGGCGACGGTGTCGACGTCGTCACCGAAGCCGACCTCTCCCCGGCGGGACGGCCGGTTTCAGCGATCGAGGCGGACGGCCTGGTGACAGCGCTCACCGGCGTGGGCCTGGGTATCCGCACCGCCGACTGCGCTCCGGTGCTGTTGTGGTCGCCCGAGGGCGTTCTCGGTGCTGCCCACGGTGGCTGGGGCGGGCTGGAGGTGGGCATCATCGGCGCGGTCGCGCGCTCGATGACCGATCTGGGTGCGACGACGATCGACGCGACCCTCGGCCCGTGCATCGGGCCGGAGTGCTACGAGTTCGGCGCCGAGCCGCTGGCGCGGCTGGCCGACCGCTTCGGCCCCGACGTTTGCTCGCGCACCGCCGCCGGCTCCGAGGCGCTCGACCTGCGCGCCGCCGTCACCGCTGCGGCCGACGACGCCGGCGTGAGGCTGGTCGCTTCGAACCCGCCGTGCACGGCGTGTGGCGACGATCACTTCTCTCACCGGGCGCACGGTGACCAGGCCCGACAGCTCAGCGTGATCTGGAGGCTCGATGCGGCAGCGTGACCTCGACGCTCGATGGGTTGTCCTCAACGCTGTCGCCGGCGACCGGAGCGCTCGATGAGCGACCCGAGCGTGGACCCGACCATCGTTCCGCCCGACGTGGCCCGCCTGGCCGAACAGGTGGCCGAGCGGACCGACGCGTTGCGCGAACGCCTCGACCGGGAGGCTGGGCGCGACGTGCGATTGGTGGCGGTCACCAAAGCCCACCCGCCGACGGTGGCGTGGGCTGCCGCGCTTGCCGGCCATCGCGACCTGGGGGAGAACTATGCCCAGGAACTCGCCGGCAAGGCCGAGTTTCTGGCCGACCGGGGCGTCGACGTGCGCTGGCACATGATCGGCCCCGTCCAGTCCAACAAGGTGAAGCTGCTGGCCCCGCTGCTCGGATGGTGGCACACGATCGACCGGGCCAAGCTGGTTCGCGCCGTTGCTGCGCGGTCGCCGGGCGCTCAGGTGCTGATCCAGCGCAACCTGTCGGGCGAGCCGAACAAGGCCGGATGCGCCACCGACGAGGTCGAGCCCCTGGTCGAGGCGGCGCGTCAGGCGGGGCTCGAAGTGCTCGGTCTGATGGGGGTGGCCACGGAGGGTTCCGCCGAGCTGGCCGCCGCCGAGTTCGCATCGCTGGTGGCCCAGGCCGATCAACTCGGCCTGCCAGAACGCTGCATCGGGATGAGTTCTGACCTCGATGTGGCGCTCGCCGCAGGTGCAACAACGGTGCGACTTGGCTCGATGTTGTTCGGAAGTCGACCGGGATCCGCCCATGGGTGACCGTCGCGTGCTTGACTTACCCCCCGGAAGGAGCTGCCATGGCCGGGATGTGGCGTAATGCGATGTCCTACCTCGGGTTAGGGCCCGATGAGGACTACGACGACTTTGAGCCTGAACGTGAACCGGCGGATGCTGCCCCGGTTCGGGCGCAGCGCGTCCGGCCGCAAGGCCCCCCGCCCGGGGGACAGCCGGTACGGCGACCCGTGGCCCCTCCGCAGCATGATTTCGGCTACGACCAGGAATCCGATCCTGCCCCGATGAGCGAAGGAAGTGTCGTCCGCATGTTGCCCAACGCAGGCGCCGCCGGCGGCCCTCCAGGTCCTCCACAGGCACCCCCATCACGGCCGACGCCCCCGCGCGACGACCGTCGTCCGCGCAGTGTCGTGCGGCCCTCGCCCCCCGCTCCGATGAACTTGAAGCCGCAGAAGGTCACGCCTGACTCGTTCAACGAAGCGCAGCAGATCGCCGATATCTTCAAGCGTCGCCAGCCGGTGATCATCAACCTCGAAGGCGCCGACCGCGACCTGTCCCGCCGGCTGATCGATTTCGCCAGCGGCGTCTGTTACGGCCTGGGCGGCTCGATGGAACGGGTCGGTGGTCAGGTGTACCTGCTCACTCCGACCGACGTCGAGGTGTCCGAGGACGATCGTCGCCGACTGACCCAACGGGGTGGCTCCTAGATGCGACCGTCGCTGCCGAAAGCGGCAACGTGATCGCGCTCATCGACAACCTGTTGACGGTCTTCCTGGTGTTGATCTTCGCCCGGATCATCCTCAGCTGGTTTCCGCCGAGCGGCGGGGTGATCGACCAGATTCGAGAGATCGTCGGACGCGCCACCGATTGGGCGCTGGAGCCCCTGCGACGCATCATCCCGCCGGTTCGGCTGGGCAACATGGCCCTCGACCTGTCCCCGCTGGTGCTGCTGTTCGGCATCCAGATCATTCAGGGCATCCTCCGCAGCAAAATGGGCTGACCCGCGCTGGGCGGCGCTCAGAGCCTTGCCCAGCACCGCGATGACGACACCGGCGCCTCTGGTGGGCGGACGGTGTCGTTTGAGTTGAGGCGACGACCGAGCTCGCGAAGCCCAGCATGAAACGCTGCGCCCCGATGCTCCGGTAGGCTCGACCGCTATGGACATTACGCCTGAGCTGATCGCCGAGATCGACTTCCCCGACTCGCTCAAGGGATTCGACAAGGACGCGGTCGACGACTTCCTCGGCCAGGTCGGGACCGAACTGGGCCGGGTTCAATACGAGCTGCGCAAGGCGCAGCGGCGCACCTCCGAGTTGGAACAGGAGCTGGCCACCGCAAGCGCTCAGGCTCCAGCGGCCCCCGCCGAATCGGACGCTGTCCGGGCGACGCGCACGATCATGGCCGCCGAGGAGACCGCCGACCGCATCGAGTCCGATGCCTCGGCTGAGGCGGAGAAGGCCCTGTCCAAGGCCAACGCCGAGGCGGCCTCGGCGATCGAGGTGGCCACTTCGGAGAGCAAACGCCTGCTGGCCGAGGCCCACGCTCAGGCCGATCGCCTGGAGGCGGACACCCGGCGTGAGGCCGACGAGCTGTTGGTGGCCGCCCGCCGCCGAGCCGAGGATGAATACGATGCCCGAGTGGCCGACTACGTGCGCCTCCTCGGCGAGCAGGAGGCACGCTCCGAGGCCCTGACCGATGACATCGACTCGCTCGAGGGCCGGGTGGGGGAGTATCGCTCGGTGCTCGAGCGGTTGGTCGAGGAGGTACGACGGGTACTCGACGACCCCGACGAGCTGCGCTTCCGTCCCACCCTGGAGCTGACCGCCCCCGCCGTGCCGACCGGCTCGCCGGCTCCGGTGCCGGGCTCGGTCATGCCCGAGGCGGCCGCCTCCGATGCCGACGCAACCTGGGAGCCGGGCAGTTGGTCCGATGGCCTCTCCCAAGACGGCGGCCCCGACGTCGAGGGCGACGCGGAGGTCGAGGGTGCCTCCGAGCCGGAGGGCGCCGTCGAGCCGGAGGGCCGGGACGACCGGACCCAGGCTCATGCTGCGATCGTGCAACCTCAGGTCGACGAGGACGAGGACGTGGCAGCGCCGGTCGAACCGGCGCCCGCCGACGAGGCCCCGGCCCCGGCCCCGGACAGTGCGTCCGCAGACATCGCCTCCGTCGACGACGCCACGCGCGACGACCTGAGCTTCTCCGAGCTCTTGGCCGCTGCGGACGCCGCACCGGTCGGGGAGGCCTTAGGCGGCTCCGACGCGCCGTCGGTCTTTGACGCAGCACAGGATCAGGGTGGCGATCTGACCGGTGAGTACCGTGACGTGAGTGGGTCGGATCTGCCCTTGGACGGCGAGGGTGGGCTTCCCGGTCAGCTCCAGGCGTTCGACGGTGAGGCCGAGTTGACGGGTGCCCAACCCCAGGTCCCCCAACGGGGCAACGACACCACCGGCGCGGTGCCTCTGGCATCGACGGGCCAGGTGTTCGAGGCGCCCGACGACGCGTTCACCGAATCGGGGTCGCCGCGAGCGGCCGAGCCGGCGGCGATGCCTGCCGGGGTCGAGTTTGTCGACCTGGGCGACGACCAGCCGGGCAACCCGGGGTTCGCCGCAGCACCGGGCGCCTTCGCCAGCGACGAACGCTCGCTGTCGGAGCTGCACGATGCCGTCAACCATCCAGACGAGGATCAGGCCTTTGCCGAGTTTGGCAACGCCGACGAGGATGACGACCAAAAGGGAATTCGCCGCTTCTTTGGCAAGTAGTCCGGGCCGCATCGGCCGGGGTGGTTAGTCTGTCGGCTCCTCGTACACTCCCGTCGCTCCGCTCGTGGTCGGAACTCCAACCTCGGCGCAGCACGAACTCGCCCCCTCGGAGGCACCATGGCAAGTTCATCAGCTTCGTCGAAATCGGCCAAGAAGGCACCTGCAAAGAAGGCGGCCGAGGAGAAGTCGACGACCGCTGCTGGATCGGACGCCGAGCCGCAGAAGGACGAGGTGGCTCCGGTGGTACCCCGGCCCGGCGCCGTGGTGACCCGTGCCGGGCGCGCCACCGAACCGGCACCCGCCGAGGAGCCGCCCTTCGACGACGACTTTATCGAGGCGCAACGCCAGGAACTCATCAAGGAACGGGCCACCTACACCCGTCAGTCGGAAGTGCTCCAGGCCGAAGCGGACTCCCTGTCGGAGAATCGCGAGCCGGGGGACGTTCAGTTCGACGAGGAGTCGGGCGAGGGCGACAGCCTGGCGGTCGAGCGGGAGCGCGACCTGGCGTTGTCCCAGCAGGCACTGGCGGCGGTCGAGCAGATCGACGCCGCGCTCAAGCGCATCGAGGCCGGCGAATACGGCATCTGCCGGGAGTCCGGGTTGCGGATCCCCCGCGCCCGGCTCGAGGCCATCCCGTGGGCCACCGAACGGGTGGAGTACAAGGTCGGCGGGTTTGGCCGTCGCTGAAGACGCTCCTCCCGAAGGGGATCTCGCGCCGGAGCCAACGCCGGAGCCCGAGGTCGACCACGGCGCCGACCAGCCGGCGGCGCGCGCCCGTCACGCCACCACCGCCCGCTTCGGCGTTGGCGCCCTCGTGGTCGCCATCGTGTTGGCGGTCGACCAGCTCACCAAGGCGTGGGCGCTCGAAGCGCTCGAGCCCGGAGTCACGAGAGACCTTCTCGGTCCGCTGAAGCTGTTGCTGGCGTTCAACACCGGGTCGGCGTTCAGCCTCGGTTCGGGCTCGGGTCCGGTGATCGCCGTGCTGGCGATCGTCATCGTCGGGGTGGTCGTCTGGGCCGGTCGGCACTACACCTCGTGGCCGGCGGTCGTCATCCAGGGTCTGGTCGTCGGCGGCGCCCTGGGCAACCTCGCCGACCGCGTGGTGCGGGCTGAGAACGGCTGGTTCTCGGGCTCGGTGGTCGATTTTTTGCGCCTGCCCAACTGGCCGATCTTCAACATGGCCGACGTGGCGATCACCGGCGGGGCGTTGGCGCTCGTGTTTCTGATCGGTCGCGATCGGGGTGAAGCGTGAGTTGGAGGTGGTGAGCGAGGAGCGGCCCGAGGGGGTCACCTCGCACTCGATCGGAGCGCCGCTCGACGGCGAACGGCTCGACCGCGTCGTGTCGATGCTGTGGGACTGCTCCCGCTCGGAGGCCTCCACGCTGATCGCCGACGGTGAGGTGCGCCTCGACGGCGAGGTGGTCACCACCAAGAGCCGCCGCGTGGTGGCGGGCGACGCAATCGAGTTGCGGGTCGCCGCCCCGACCGGTCCTGCGCTGCCACTGCCCCAGGGCGACCTCGAACTCGACGTCGTTGACGAGGACGAGTCGATCATCGTGATCGACAAGGCCGCCGGCATGGTCGTGCATCCGGCCCCCGGACACCCGGACGGAACGTTGGTCAACGCCTTGCTCGCCCGGTACCCGGAACTCGCCGAGGTCGGCGAGCCTCAACGGCCTGGCATCGTGCACCGCCTCGACCGAGACACGTCAGGCCTGATGGTGGTGGCCCGCACCCAAGCGGCCTATGAAGCGTTGGTGGACGCGATGGCTGAGCATCGGGTGGACCGGCGCTACCTGGCGTTGGTGCACGGGCGTCCCGAGACCCAGCAGGGCACGATCGAAGCCCCGGTGGGCCGGTCCCGCCGGGACCCGCTGCGCATGGCGGTCACGCAGGCGGGCCGGTCGGCGACGACGCATTATTCGTTGAACGCCACGTGGCACGAGCCGGCGGTCAGCCTGCTCGATCTGGCCCTGGAGACCGGCCGCACCCACCAGATCCGGGTCCATCTGGCATCGCTGGGCTGGTACGTGGTGGGCGACCCCACCTACGGACGCCCCCTGCCGGGCCACCCGCTGAGCCGTCCGTTTCTTCACGCCGTGGCGCTGGGCTTCGCCCATCCCGCCGACGGTCATGAGGTGGCCTACGCCTCGCCGCTGGCCGCCGAGCTTCAAGGCGTGCTCGACGCGCTTGGGCCGGCGGTCGACACGGTCTAGGCCACCGGCGACGCGACACCGATCGCCGCAGAGCCGGTCGCCGCTACCCGGCCGACCGATCGCCGCTACCCGGCCGACCGATCGCCGCTACCCGGCCGACCGATCGGCGACGTCGGGCCACGGCGCATCGCCCTGGGCCATCGCGGCCATGTCGGCCAGGCTGTAGCCGGTGAGGTACTCCCGCATGCGCTCGCCGGCATCCCACCACACGGCCAGGAGCACGCACTGGCCCTCGTGCTCGCAGGCCCCGTCGGTATGGGGAAGGCCGAAGTCGCCGGCCTGGATCGGCCCGTCGACCGCCGACACGATGTCGGCGAGGGTGATCTCCGCGGCGCCACGGGCCAGGACGTACCCGCCGCCGACGCCCCGCTTTGAACGAACCAGCCCGGCTCCCTTGAGCGCCAACAGGATCTGCTCGAGATAGGGCTGGGGTAGCCCGGTCCTCTCGACGATGTCGCGCACCGACGTTGGACCATCGGCCTGGTGGAGCACGAGCGACAGCAGAGCTCGGCTGGCGTAGTCACCTCGGGTGGACACCTTCATGCCGGGCAACACTACGGCCCGGCACACGTGCCCGCCCCAGCCGGCCGGCCGCAGGCGGCCATGGTGGAATCCACCCCGCCGGATGTGATCGACTGGCGGAGATGACCGACCCCCTGTTGCCCGACTACTCCGGTGCGTGCGTCACCGGGGTGGTCCCCACCCTGTTGGACCCGTCTGGGGAGGTGCCCGACTGGATGCCCCAGGAGCTGGTCGGGGCCAACCAGGTGGCGCTGCTGGTGCTCGACGGGCTGGGGTGGGACCAGCTCGAGGAGCGAGCGCACCTGGCTCCGACGTTGACGTCGCTTCCGCGCACGCCGATCACCACGGTGTGCCCGACGACGACGGCGACCGCGCTGACGTCGATCACCACCGGCCTGTCGCCGGGCGCCCACGGCGTGATCGGCTATCGCATCGCCATCCAACGCCAGATCCTCAACGTGTTGCGCTGGAGCACGCCCCGGGGCGACGCACGCGAGAGCATCGTTCCCAGCGGGGTGCAGCCCCACGAGGCATTCGGCTCCGAACGGCCGCCGGTGATCACCCGGGCCGAGTTCATCGCCACCGGCTTCACCGAGGCCCACCTCCAGCCCAGCCGGTTCGAGGGCTACCGCATGCCCTCGACCATGGTGGTCGAGGTCGCCCAGACCCTGCGTCGAGGCGAGCCGTTCCTGTACGCCTACTACGACGGCATCGACAAGGTGGCCCACGAGTACGGCCTGGGCGAGCACTACGACGCCGAACTGATGGCGGTCGATCAGATGGTGAGGGCGATCGTCGCCGGCCTGCCCCAGGGCGCAGCGCTGGTCGTCACCGCCGATCACGGCCAGGTGCAGGTAGGCAACAACGTCATCGAACCGGCCCGCGAGGTGCTGTCGATGGTCGACTTCCAGTCGGGGGAGGGCAGGTTCCGCTGGTTTCATGCCCGCCCGGGTGCCACAGCCGAGCTGGCGGCGGCCTGCGCGGAGCGCTACGGCGATCAGGCGTGGGTGGTCACCCGCACCCAGACGATCGATGAGGGCTGGTGGGGCCCCGGCCTCACCGACTCGGCGGCGGCCTGCCTTGGTGACGTGGCGCTCGTCGCCCGTGAGCCGGTGGCGTTCTCCGATCCGGCCGACACCGGGCCGTTTGTGCTGCAGAGCCGTCACGGCTCGTTGACCAGCGCCGAGGTGCTCGTGCCCTTGATCGTCGCCCGGGGCGGGTAAGGCGCGCACCCCGTCGAGCAGTCGCACGGAGCGCGCAGCGCCCCCGGTCGCAGAGCGCTCGGCTGCACCTCGTGCCGCCTCGGTAGCCTGGGTGGCTATGCCCTCAGCTGACACACCCCCGCAGCCCACCACGACCGCATCACAGCCCAACGCCGAGCCCGTCGCCCAGGATCGGCCCGAGGTGTTGGCGCCGGGATCGACGACCGACGCGGCCGACGGCAACGGGGAGCAGTCCGACGACGAGACGATCGACTCGCCGGCGAAGATCATCCGGGTGGGTTCGATGGTCAAGCAGCTGTTGGAGGAGGTACGCAACACCCCCCTCGACGAAGCGGCCCGCGACCACATGGTCGACATCTACGGACGCTCCATCGCCGAGCTTCAGGCCTCGCTGTCGCCCAACCTGGCCGAGGAGCTTGCTCGTCTGGCACCCGATTTCGACAGCGACGAGGTGCCCTCCGAGGCCACGCTTCGTATCGCCCAGGCCCAGCTGGTCGGCTGGCTGGAGGGGCTGTTCCATGGGATCCAGGCCACGCTGGTCGCCCAGCAGATGGCGGCGCGTCAACAGCTTGAGGGCGTGCGCGGCCAGCTGGGCGTCCCCGGCGGGCCCTCCGGGGGCCAGGACGGCCCGATGGGCACATCGATGCCGACCAACGCGCCCGGTCGTGGACCGACCGGCTACCTGTGAATCGGTGCCCGGCGAGCTGCGGTGGCCCAGCTCCGGCAGTGCCGACGGTCGATCACCGCCCGGCGGCGCTGATCACAAGCGTGTAGTTTCTCCAGGTCGATGGCTGATTCCTCGTTCGTTCACCTCCACCAGCACACCGAGTTCTCGATGCTCGACGGCGCGTCCCGCATCGGCGAGGTCGTCGCCGCCGCCGCTGCCGACGGCCAGCCGGGCCTGGGCATCACCGATCACGGCAACATGTACGGGGTACTTGACTTCTACAAGGAGGCCAAGGCCCAGGGCATCAACCCGATCATCGGCACCGAGGCCTACATGGCCTACGACAGCCGTTTCGAGCGGCCGTCGCGGCGGGGACGGGTCGACGACTCGGGAGGCGAGGTCGACGGCGGTCGCAAGCTCTACTACCACCTGACCCTGCTGGCCGAGAACCACACCGGCTACAAAAACCTCATCCAGCTGAGCTCGAAGGCGTTTCTCGAGGGCTACTACTACAAGCCCCGCCTCGATTGGGAGCTGTTGTCGCAACACTCCAAGGGCGTCATCGCCACCACCGGCTGCCTGGGCGGCCACGTCCTCCAGGCGCTGATGAACGAGAGCTTCGACTCGGCCCTCGAAAAGGCTGGGCGGCTCCAGGACATTTTCGGACGCGACAACCTGTTCGTCGAGATCCAGGATCACGGCATCCCCGAACAGCACCGCACCAACCCCCAGCTGATCGAGATCGCCAAACGGCTGCGGGCCCCGTTGTTGGCCACCAACGACGGCCACTACGTCACCCGCGCCGACGCCGAGGCCCATGACGCCCTGCTGTGCGTGCAGACCGGCTCGCTGGTCTCCGACGAGAAGCGCTTCAGGTTCAACGGGTCCGACCACTACCTGAAGTCCGCCCAAGAGATGCGCCACCTGTTCCGAGAGGTGGAGGTGGCCTGCGACAACACGCTGTGGGTGGCCGAGCGCTGCAACCTCGAGATCGAGTTTCCCGAGCCGGAACTGCCCCAGTTCCCCCTCCCCGAGGGCTACGACAGCGACGCCGAGTACCTGCGGGCGCTCACCTACGAGGGCGCCCACATGCGCTGGGGTGCCGTCCTCGAGCCCGAGGTGCGCGAGCGTATCGAGTACGAGCTGACCACGATCGAGACGATGGGGTACTCGGCGTACTTCATCATCACCTGGGACCTGATCAAGCACGCCCGCGACAAGGACATCCGGGTCGGTCCCGGGCGGGGCTCGGCCGCCGGCTGTGCGGTCGCCTACTGCCTGCGCATCACCGAGCTGGACCCGATTCGCTACGACCTGCTGTTCGAGCGGTTCCTCAACCCGGCCCGCGTGTCGATGCCCGACATCGACATGGACTTCGACTCCCGATACCGGGACGAGATGATCCGCTATGCGGCCGAGCGCTACGGCCGCGAACACGTGGCGCAGATCGTGACCTTCTCGACGATCAAGGCCCGGGCGGCGGTGCGCGACTCGGCGCGGGTGCTCGGCTACCCCTATTCGTTGGGCGACAAGGTGGCCAAGGCCATGCCACCCCTGGTGATGGGCCGCGACACCCCCCTGTACGCCTGCCTGGAGGAACACCCCAAGTACCTCGACGGCTACAAAGTGGCCACCGAGCTGCGCGACATGTACAGCACCGATCCCGACGCCAAGAAGGTGATGGACGTCGCCAAGGGGATCGAAGGCCTGCGGCGCCAGGACGGCATCCACGCCGCTGCGGTGGTGATTACCAAGGGGCCCCTCACCGACTACCTGCCCATCCAGCGCAAGCCCCAGTCGGGCGGCGACCCTGAGGACGCACCGGTCGTCACGCAGTTCGAGGGCAACACCTGCGAAGACCTGGGCCTGCTGAAGATGGACTTTCTGGGCCTGCGCAACCTGGACGTGATCTCCGACGCACTCGAGTTGATCACCCGGCATCGTGGCGTCGACGTCGACATCGACAACGTCGCCCTCGACGATCCGGTGACGTTCGCCATGTTGGCCAAGGGCGAGACGATCGGGGTGTTCCAGCTGGAGTCGCCACCGATGCGGGCGCTGATCCGCGCCGTCGCTCCGGACAGCTTCGAGGATGTCGCGGCCCTGATCGCGCTCTATCGGCCGGGGCCGATGGGCGCCAACATGCACTACGACTACGCCGACCGGAAGAACGGCCGCAAGCCGGTCGAGTTCTTCCATCCCGATGCCGAGGAGGTGCTCACCGACACCTACGGGCTGATGATCTACCAGGAGTCGGTGATGCGGGTCGCCCAGCGCTTCGCCGGCTACTCACTGGCCCAGGCGGACAACCTGCGCAAGGCGTGTGGCAAGAAGAAGCCCGAGATGATGATCAAGGAGCGGGCCAGCTTCGAGGAGGGGGTGGAGGCCACCGGGTTCGACCGCTCCCTGGGCAAGGAACTGTTCGACATCATCGAACGCTTCGCCGACTATGCGTTCAACAAGTCCCACAGCTACGGCTACGGGCTGGTCACCTACCAAACCGCCTATCTCAAGGCCAACTACCCCGAGGAGTACCTGTCGGCGCTGCTCACCTCGGTGAGCCACACGCTGGAGAAGGCGGCGGTCTACCTGGCCGAGTGCCGGTCGATGGGCATCACGGTCGAGGTGCCCGACATCAACCGGTCGGCGGCCAACTTCACCCCGGGCGACAAATCGATCATCTTCGGCCTGGCCGCCGTCCGCAACGTGGGCGAGGGGCTCGTCGACCTGATCGTCGCCGAGCGAAAGGCGCGCGGGCCGTTCGGTCCCCGGGAGATCGACGGCCGGCCGATCGACGCCTTCGACGACTTCTGTCTGCGGGTGCCCTACGAGGTGCTCAACAAGCGCACGATCGAATCGATCATCAAGGCGGGCGGGTTCGACACCTGCGGACTGCCCCGCAAGGGCCTGCTGCTGCGGATGGAGGAGCGCATCGACCACATCGTCGCCCGCCGCCGCGAGCACGACATGGGCGTCATGTCGCTGTTCGGCTCCGGCGGCGCCGAGCCGACGATCGACGAGCATCCGGTGACCGACGTCGAGTTCGACAAGGCCGAACGCCTCAGCCACGAGAAGGAGATGCTGGGCCTCTACGTCTCCGATCATCCGCTGATGGGCTACGAGCAGGTGCTGGCCCGCCGCACCGACGGGCCGCTCTCCGAGCTGGTCGAGCTGAGCGACGGCACCTCGCGCACCATCGGCGGCGTGGTTACCAACCTGCAGCGGAAGTGGACCAAAAAGGGTGACCTGATGGCGATCTTCCAGCTGGAGGATCTGCAGAGCCAGATCGAGGTGATGGTCTTTCCCCGCACGATGACCGAGCACGGGCACAAGCTGAACGACGACATGCTGGTCGTCGTCAACGGTCGGGTCGATCAACGCGACGACATGCCCAAGTTCATCGCCTTCGAGCTCGACGTGTTCGACGGCGCCGAGGAGTCCTCCGACACCCCGCTCAACCTCAAGATCCTGCCGTCGCGTCTCGACGACGCGCTGGTCGAGGAGCTGCGCCGGGTGATCCTCGAGTTCCCCGGGCGCTCGGAGGTTCACATCGATCTGGGCGGGTCCCAAGTGCGTCTGCGGCCGCCGTTCTGCGTCAACCATTCGGCATCGCTGATCTCCGAGCTGCGCGTGCTGCTCGGCACGTCGGCGGTCGTGCTGTAGCCGATCGTCCACCGAAGAATCGGGCCCCATGCGGCGTCGTTCGGCCACCCCGGACGCCCCCTGGGTTTGCATATTCGTGCGATTGGCGCTCAACTAGTTGTTGCCACCACTGCAGCCCAGACGGGGGAATACATGGCGTTTGAGACCTACACGAAGGACTGCACCGCGCTCAGCGATGCCGAGTTGACCGAGATGGCCGACCTGGCAGCGGAGTGCGAGCGCGGCTTCGATGTCGGCCTGCTTTCCAAGCAGCGCGAGGAGTGGGTGCTCGTCACCCTGATCCGCCAGGAGGAGACGCTGGTGGGGTACTCCTACTCGACGTTGGAGCGCATCGGCGGCACCCCTGCGGTGCTGCTGGGCCTGGCCTACGTGCGACGCTCGGAGGACCGGGACGACGTGCTGGAAGCGGTGATGTCGGCCAACTACCACCGGGCGCTGATGGCCTTTCCCGACGAAGACGTGCTGTTGGGCTGCCGCATGGTCAACCCCGGTGCCATGGCCGCCTTCGAACGTCTCGAGGACGTCCACCCCCGGCCCGAGGTTGAGGCGGGGGGCGAGGAGCGTCAGTGGGGCCGCCGCCTGGCCAAGCGCTTCGGCGTCGGCGCCAGCCGGTACGTCGCCAAGACCTTCTCGGTCGAGGGCGACGGCGCCTTCCCGCCGTGCCTGGACTTCGAGCCCTTGGCGTCGGCGACGATCGACCCCCAGGTGGCCGAGATGTTCGCCGACCTGGACGCCGCTGCCGGCGACTCGCTCATCACCTACGGGTGGGCGATGGAGGAAGAGCTCCGCAGCTACACCAAGCCGGACTGAGCAGGGTGTCCGGCATCGCCGCCGGCCGGATCGGGTCTCGGCCCGAGCCGGGCGCGGGTGACCCTGCCGCTGACACCGCTATCGACCCAGCCGCTGACATCGCCATCGACCGTGTCGGTGGCGTTGCCAGGGGTCTGCTTCTCGACCGTGCCGAAGACGACGCCCTCGGGCGCGTGATCGGGCGCCGGCGCATGTGCCGGGACTACCTGGCCGACCCGCTTGGGCCCGGCCAGCTCGAGGCGATCGTCGACCTGGCACGCCGGGCACCCTCGGCGGGCTTCAGCCAGGGCGTAGCCTTTGTCAGCCTGGAACGCCCCGAGCCACCGCAGCCATCGCCTGCGCAGCCACCACAATCGTCGCAGTCTCCGCTGGCGCAGTCGTCGGCGGAGCCCGACCCTGTGGCGGGCTACTGGGGTGTCACGCTTCCGCCGGCTCGTCGTTCGGAGTTTCCTTGGCCGGGGCTCCTCGACGCCCCGGTGCTGATCACGCTGTGGGTGCGTCCTCAGGCGTGGGTCGAACGCTACGGGCGACCGGACAAGGCACGTAGCGGCCTTGGCGCTGGTGAGGCCTCCTGGCCGGTCCCGTACTGGTGGGTCGATGCCGGCGCCGTCGTCCAGAACCTGCTGTTGGTCGCCGAGGCCGAGGGGCTGGGTGCGCTGTTTTTCGGGATGTTCGAGCACGAGCCGGCGGTCGCCGAGCTGCTCGGCGTGCCCGACGGCTGGCGGGCCGTGGGCACGGTGGCCCTCGGTCATCCCGCCCCCGATGGGCGGCGGCCGTCGGCGTCGGCGTCGGCCAGCGGTGGCCGTCCGGCGCTCGCCGAGCAATGGCACCGCAACGCTTGGAGCCCTGCCGTCAGCGCTCCGGTCCAGCCCCCTGAGGAAGCACGATGAGCCCAGAGATCCGTTCGTTGACCGAGGCCGACGACAGCGCTGTGCTGGCGCTGAACAACGTCGAGGTGCCCCGGGTGACCATGCTCGACGAGGCGGCGATGGCGCGCTATCGAGACGTGTTGAACGACGCGTTGGCGATCGGGCCGGAAGGTGCACCCGAGGCCTTCTGCTGGACGGTCGGCCCGGGCACCGACTACTGGTCGGCCAACTACGCCTGGGTGGAGGCGCACTACGAACGGTTCGTCTACCTCGACCGTGTCGTCGTCGCGCCACGGGCCCGCGGCCTGGGTCTGGCCCGTGCGCTCTATGACGAGGTGTCGGTGCGGGCAGCTGGAACCGCCGATCACTTCGTGCTCGAGGTCAATACCGTGCCTCGCAACGACGAGTCGCTGGCCTTTCACGCCGCGCTCGGCTTCACCGAGGTCGGCCGGGCCCGACCCTATGGCGACGACACCGAAGTCGGGTATCTGTCCCGGCCGGTTCCCGGCCCGTGACCAACCCGGCAGCCGAAGCGTCCTACGGGGCCAGGCTGGCCCGCATCTACGACCTGGCCTATGCGGGCATGGGCAAGGACTACGCCGCCGAGGCCCATCAGGTGCGCGCGCTCGTGGCCCGTGCGGGCAGCGCAGTCCCATCGGCCAGCGCCCCCCGCACGATGCTCGATGTCGCCTGCGGCACCGGCACCCACCTGGTCGAGTTCGCACGGCTGGGCTACCGGATTGCCGGCACCGACCTCAGCCAACCGATGCTCGACGTGGCCCGGGACCGCCTCGGCGACGACGTGCCGCTGGTGGCGGCCTCGTTCGAGGCGCTGCCCGCAGCCGTCACCCAGCTGGGGCCGTTCGATCTGGTCACCTGCCTGTTCTCGTCGATCGCCTACGCGGGCAGCAGTGGGTCGCTGCGCCGGGTGCTGGGTGATCTGGCCGCATTGGTGGCGCCGGGCGGGGCGCTGGTCATCGAGCCGTGGATCGCTCCGGAGGACTGGCTGGTCGGCCACATCGGTCACGACACGGTCACCCGGAGCGACACGACCGTGATGCGCATGGCCCACTCCGGCGTCGACGGCGACACGGCGCTCATCCGCATGGAGTACCTGGTGGGGGAGCCGGACGGGATCTGGTCCTTCGGCGAGGACCATCGCTTGCTGATGGCACCGTCCTCGTTCTACGTCGAGGCGCTGGAACTGGCCGGGTTGCGCGTCACCTTCGATCCGCACGGCTTCGACTTTGGTGCCGCCCGAAAGGGCCTGGTCGTCGGCGTCCGTCCACACTCCTGACCACCTGGCCCGCAGCTGACCACCCCGCACCTCCACCCGCATCTCGGGAGTGCAGGGCGCGCTCTGGCTGTTGTTTGGGCTCCCGAGTTGCGAGTTGTTCGTGTGATTCCCGCAACTCGGGAGTGCAGGGCGCGCTCTGGCGGTTGTTTGGGCTCCCGAGTTGCGAGCCGGTCATGTGTGATGACCCCCGTTCGGGGTCCGGCACCTGCTTAGGGCAGGGTGGTGATCGTGCCGCTGGCCACCAGGTCGTCGTAGACCGTCCCGCCGGGGTAGTAGTCGGGGGTGAGGGTCCCGGCGAACTGGTCACCAAACCAGCCCAACGTCAGCGTCTGGGCAGCGGCGGTGTTCTCAGCGGTGGGAAAGCCGCAAACGAGCGCTCCCACCAGGCTCTGGGAGGGCCCGAAGATGTCGCCGTGGACGCCGGTGGTCACCTCGGCGGCGACGAAGCTGCGGCCGGCCAGCCCTGCGAGCACGGCCTGGGTGCCGCTCTGGTCGGCGTTGCAGGCGGACTTGGGCGATGCCAGCGCATAGATCGGTAGCGAGGTGGGACCAAGGTTGGCCACGGCGTCGTCGGTGTTGGTCCCGACGAACGACTTCACCGGGTCCTGCAGCACCAGCCCCTTCAGCCGGTCGAAGGCTTCCGGGTCGGAACCGTACAGCCGGTCGGCCACCGACAGCACGGTCTCGCCACCGGCGGAGTGGCCGCTGAACGCCATGTTCCGGGGCAGGCTCTCCCCGGCGCGTCCGGCCAGATCGGCGGCATCGGCGTGGCCGACGGCCAGCGCGCTGTACGGGCTATCGATGTCGGCGAACAGCGCCGCCAGGCCGTCGAGGAATGGGCCGTTGTCGCCGGTGTTCTGCACGTTGCACCCTTGCGGGCTGGTCGAGGGCAGGCTGGTGGCCATCGCCAGGTAGCCGGCAGAGGCCACCTGTGGGGCGAAGGTCGCCCAGTCGTCCTTGCTTTCGACGAACCCGTGTTGGAGCCACACCAGACCCTTGGGTGGGGTGTCGGGGAAGTACCAGTCGACCGGCACCACCTCGCTCGTCGCTCCGCAGGCCACCTCGATCGAGTTGGTCACCTTGGTGACCTCCGGGGGCAGCATCTGTTGGCAGCCGGTGATCGCCAACAGGCTGATGGCGGCAATCGTTCCCAACAACAGTCGTCTCATTCGCACGGGTCGCTCCAAGCTTGTGATCGTGGTGCCCGACGGCACGGGTGACACCGTAGCGAACGTCGTGGAGGCTACGCCCCCGCCCCGCCCCGCCCCGCCCCGCCCCGCCCAACCGGACGGGGCAGTCCTCGGTCAGTGTCCGAGCAGCCGGTGGCGGAGGTCCTCGGTGGTCGTCACCGGCTGTTCGCACACCGATCCCCGGCACACATACGCCCGACCCTGCTCGCCGACCTCGTCTCGTCCCTCCCACAGGGGGGAGTCGCCCGGCTCACCCCAGGCCAGCACTGCGCCGGGCAGCCAGTGCCGACGCACCTCGGCGACCAGGTCGGCCCGTTCGCCGCTGATGACGATCTCGCTCAGGCCGAGTGCGTCGTCTTCGGCGGCGGCCAACAGGTGGGCGAACGATCCGGCCTGGCCGTCGGCCAGCGGCGAGAGCGCTGCGATGATCCGGCGGGCGGCGTCGGCGTAGTGGGTGGCCCCGGTGATTGCAGCCAGGCGCAGGAATGCCCCCGCCGCCACCGAGTTGGCCGACGGGGTGGCCCCATCGACCACGTCCCGGGGTCGTGCGACCAGTGCCTCGCCGTCGTCAGGTGTGGTCCACAGCGTGCCGGTCTCGGCGTCGAGATAGCGGTTCAGCAGCTCGTCCGCGACGGCGAGGGCCTCGGTCTCCCAGCGGCGTTCACCGGTCCATTCGGCCAGGCGGATCAGGGCCTCGACCAGAGCGGCCAGGTCGTTGGCCACCGCACGGTGGGAGGCCTGGGCCGAGTCGGCCGACCACGAGCGGTGCCAGCGTCCGTCCCGATGCAGGTGGCCCAGCAGAAACTCGGCCGCTTCGACGGCAGCGTCACCCCACTCGGGCCGGTCGAGTGCGGCGGCGGCCTCGGCCAAGGAAGCGACGATCAGCGCGTTCCATTCCACCAGCACCTTGTCGTCGAGGCTTGGTTGGGGTCGCGCCCGACGAATCTTCAGCAGGCCGGCGCGCACCTCGTCGAGCGCAGGATCGCGCTGGGGCTCATCGATGTGGCCGATGCGGTGGGGGATCGACCGGCCCTCAAAGTTGCCCTCCTCGGTGATGCCCCAATAGGCGGCCACCTTGGCGCCGCCGTCCTCGCCGAGCACCGCCACCAGTTCGGCCGGGGTCCAGGTGGCGAAGCGGCCCTCGACGCCCAGGCCGTCCGATTCGCTCGGGTCGGCGCCGTCGGGATCTGGGCTGTCGGCGTCCTGGGCGGAGGCGAACGCTCCCGCCGGCAGCCGCAGCTCGTCGAGCAGGTAGGCGATCGTCTCCTCGACGATCTGGCGGTAGCGATCCTCGCCGGTCAGCTGCCAGGCGTGCAGGTAAGGACGGATCAGGAGGGCGTTGTCGTAGGCCATCTTCTCGAAGTGGGGCACCAGCCACTGTCGGTCGGTCGAGTAGCGGGCGAAGCCGCCGCCGATGTGGTCCCACATGCCGCCGGTTGCCATGTGATCGAGGGCGCTGCGGGCGATCGACAGGGAGGTGTCCGAGCCGGTGCGCCGTGCGTGGCGCAACAACAGGTCGACCGACGCCGGTTGGGGAAACTTGGGCGTTACCCCGAAACCGCCCCACTGGGCATCGGCGGCGTGGGCCAGCGACAGCACGGCCTCGTCGATCGTGACCAGCTCGGGCGCCGGTGCGTCCGGCTCGAGCGGTGCCGAGCGGGTGATCGCTTCGGAAAGGGTGTCGGCCTGGCCCTCCAGCTCGTCTCGTTTCGTGGCCCAGGCGTCTGCGAGGGCCTCGATCAGCTGCGTGAAGCTCGGCATGCCCTGGCGGGGTTCCGGCGGGAAGTAGGTGCCGCAATAGAACGGCCGTCCGTCGGGCGTGGCCAGGACGGTCATCGGCCAGCCACCCCGGCCGGTCATCGTCTGGGTGGCCTCCATGTACACCGCGTCGATGTCGGGCCGCTCCTCCCGGTCGACCTTGATGTTGACGAAGTGCCGGTTCATCGCTGCGGCAACCTCGGGGTCTTCGAAGCTCTCATGGGCCATCACGTGGCACCAGTGACACGATGAATAGCCGATCGAGATCAGCAGCGGCACGTCGCGGTCCGCAGCGGCGGCAAACGCTTGGTCGCCCCACTGGTACCAGTCGACCGGGTTGTCGGCGTGCTGGCGCAGGTACGGGCTGGTCGAGTCGGCAAGACGATTGGCCATCAACCCAAGGTAACGACCGTGGAGGCAATGGCGCCCCGACGCCGCGTCCGGACAACGATCTCGAGTTGGCAGACGGCACAGATCATCCGTCCTTGACGTGCCGTGAACCATAGGTACAGTACCTGTATGGCCTCCACGATGCTTCAGACTCAACCGCCTGCCGCAAACCCCGAGCTGAACGCCCGCAGCCTGCTGTTGGGTTACGTCATCGGGCTCACATTCCTGTGCATGCTGGTGCAGGTGTTCATCGTGATCGATGGCAACCGCATCAGCGGCGTGTCCCAGGGGATGACCGCTGGGGTTGCGCTGTACTACGCGGCCTTCATGTTCTCGCGGCGACACCAACTGGGCCAGGTGCGGTTCGGTCGGCTGGTGGCCCACGCCACTACCTATGCCGTCGTCAACGCCAGCTTTCAGATCCACGCCTTCATCCTGGGGGTCACCGGCAGCGAGGTGCTGCGAGGCCAGGAGTACCTGCCGGTGGATCCGGGTTGGTTCGGGGCAACGTTTGCGATGGCCGGCTTTTGGGGCATCGGGCTCACCGTTCACGCGATCGCGAGCATCGCCCAGCGCGGGTTCGAGGCCTGAGGGTGAAGCACCCGACCGAATCCGACGAGTGGCTCGAGGAGTTGGTCGACACGTGGACCGAGATGTACAAGAAATCGATGGTGACGCTGGCGATCCTGCGAGAGGTCGCCGCTTCCGGGTGGGTCTCGGTCGATGAAATTGCAGCTGCGTTCGGAGAGTCAACCGGCTGGACGATCACTGAGCGCGGGCTCTATCGAACCATGAGGCGGTTGGCCTCCAGCGGAGTGCTGGCCACCGTCGAGGTGGAGGTGCCCAGAACAGGTGCCAAACGCAAGAATTTCGAGCTGACCGACTTGGGCAAGCGGTACCTGAAGCGTATCGAGGCCGAACTGCTCGTCTGAGCGATGTCGCAGTCGACCCGTCGGTGGTCCGGGCGGTCATACTCCGTGACGCCTACCCTTGACCGGCTATGGCCGTTCGTCCCGCCGGGAGAAGCTCCGACCCGCTGATCGTCGGGGTGGCGTCGTTGGTCGGCCGCCCCAACGATCCCACCTCACCCGACGCTGTCGGCTGGATGACCGAGGCCGCCGCCGCCGCACTCGCCGAGGTGTCCGGCTCCGCCGGCGGGGTCCGCCGAGGTCGGTTGGGTGGGCGTCGCCGAGGGCACGTGGCGCTGCAGCGATGCCGGTGCGGTGATCGCCGAACGGCTGCGACTGGGCGGCGGGAAGCCGGTCCACACGGTGCGGGCCGACGTCGGCATCCTCCAGCAACGCCTGATCGCCGAGGCGAGCGCGGCGATCGCCCGGGGCCAGGTGGGTGCGGCGCTGATCATCGGAGGTGAGTCCCGGGCCCGGGACCGCGCCATCGTCAAGGCCGGTGGCGAGGCCACCCAGACCCCTGGGCCCGACGGTGCGGAGCCGGACGAGGTGATCCATCCGGCCGGCGAGCTGATGAGCGAGGTGGAACTGGAACGCGACCTGGCCACCCCGGCCACGCAGTACGCCATCGTCGAGGATGCCCTGGCCCAAGCCGATGGCATTGACCGCGCAGCGCTCCGGCGCCGCCTGGGAGAACTGTGGTTCGGCTTCGCCGCCGTGGCGGCCGATAACCCAACGGCGTGGGACCGGTCCGCTCCCTCCGGGAGGACCATCGTCGCTACCGAGGGCGGCAACCGGATGGTCGCCGACCCCTACACCCGCTCCTTGTGCTCGCAGTGGAACGTCGATGCGGCCTCGGCGCTGGTGCTGACGTCGGTCGAGGTGGCCGACCGGCTCGGTGTCCCGCCGGGGCAACGCATCGCGGTCGAGGCGACGGTCGAGTCCAACCTGATCCTGCCGCTGCCCCAACGCGCCGAGCTGCAGCGCTGGCCGGCCTTCGAGGTGGTGGCCGGGGCGCTGGCGACGCACTGCGGCGTGCCGGTCGACGGCGGCCTCGGCGCCGAGGTCGTCGACCTGTACGCCTGCTTTCCCTCGGCGGTTCAGGTTCAGGCCCGGGCGCTCGGCCTGCCCCTCGACGCCGCCCGGCTCACCGTCACCGGCGGCATGACCTTTGCGGGCGGGCCGCTCAACAATGCGGCGCTGGCGTCGACGGTGGCGGTCGTCGAGCGTCTGCGCCACCTCGCCACCGCAGGAGGCTCGGCCCGGGGTCTGGTGACCGCTATCAGTGGCATGCTGACCAAGCCTGGGGCGATGATGCTGAGCTCTTCAACCTCGCCAACACGGTTTGCCGCCCTCGACGTGACCGACGAAGCGACCGATCGGAGCCCGGCGCTGCCGGTCGACCCCGACCTGGCGGGTGAAGCGGTCATCGTCGGCGCAACGGTGATCCCCACGTTTGAGGGCATCCGGCGGGCGGTGGCGGTCGTCGGTTCGACCGCCAGCGGCGGCGTCCGACGACGGAGCGTCGTGACGTCGGACCGGGATGTGGTTGCGTCGTCGATCGCCGAGCTGGGCGGAGCGGGTCGAGTGGTCACCCTCGATGGGATGGGCGGCTTCAACCTCAGCTGAGCGCCGACTGCAGTCCGGCTGCAGCGCGGGTCAGCCGAGCGTTGTCGGCGTGAGGGCGGGTGGTGGGCCGGTTTCGGCCAACGGGAGCCGCCGGGCGAGGGCGTCGGCCAGGTCGTCCATCAAGGGCTGTGCGGCATCGTCGCTGCGGGACAGTTCAACCCGGGCGGTGACCTCGTCGGTGCGCACCCACATGGCGTGGCCCACGGCGTTGGGATCGCCGGCGACCGACACCGGCCGGACGCCCAGATCGACCACTGTGGCCCCATCCACCTCGCGCCGATCACCCTCGGGGAGTGCCTCGGGATCCCGCGGGTGCAGCTGGATCTCGAGCACCGTCCCGTCGGTGCCCTTCCAGATGCAGCCTCCCCCGAGCGCAGGAAACTCCTTGGGTGCGGTGGGGGGCGAGCCGAGCAGGTCGGTCACCTCGTCGCCGGGGATCAGCGCGCAGCCGTCGCGGAACTCGTTCTGGTCCCTGAAGTCCACCTTGGGGTCGGGCACGTCGTCGCGACCGAGGATGGCGAAGGACATCACGCCGAGCACGACCGTGAACCCGGCGATCACGCTGCCGATCAACAAGATGACGGCCAGGCCTCGCCCCAACCGTCGCCGTTCGGGGATGCGCCTCTCAGATGCCAGCTCCGAGGGGTCCGGATCGGCGGGGCTGCCAGGAGCGTTGTCCACAGCCGAACACTAACGGCGTTGCCGCTGGGTGAGGCGGAGCCGCAGTGATCGCACCCATGGTGTCTCCGGGTGCGATCGCTGTGACCCGGTCCGCAGTGATCGCACCCAGTTGGACCGCGGGTGCGATCACTGTGGTCGTCGGTGCGACGTCCGGGCACCAGCCGCGGTTTCTGGCATCACTAGTCTCGGGAGGGTGACCGCCACCCCGACCGACCGTTTGAGCGCCGAGGCGAAGCGGTGAACCCGTTCGTATTGGGCGTCGACCTCGACGGGGTCTGCGGTGATTTCACCGGGGCGTTCAAGCAGGTTGTGGCTGAGGAACTGGGTGTGCTGCCCGAATCGTTGCCTACCAACCGCTCCTGGGGTTTCGACGAGTGGGGCCTCAACCCCGCTCTGCTCGACGATCTGATGCGGACCGCTGCGGTCAAGCACCGCATGCTCGCCCGCATGGAGCCGATCGCCGGGGCGGTCGAGGCCCTCTGGCGGTTGTCGGACGCCGGTGTGTGGATCCGCATCGTCACCCATCGTCTGTACGTCAACTGGAGTCATGCGGTGGTCGTCGCCGACACGGTGGCCTGGCTGGACGAGGTGCAGATCCCGTACCGCGACATCTGCTTCCTCGGGGCCAAGCCGGACGTCGCCTGCGACTGCTACATCGACGACGCGCCCCACAACGTGAAGGCGCTGCGGGCGGCGGGCAACGAGGTGATCTGTTTCGGCCAGCCGTACAACACCGACATCGCGCAGCCCCGAATGGACAACTGGGTCGAGGTGGAGGACTACGTGCTGAACCTGGCCGCCGACGGTGGCCATCAGGTGCAGATCCAACTGCCCGGCTTCCCGGTGCATGTCGACCGGTTGGCCTCGGTGCAGCGGCCGGACCCGGGCTGACGCTTGGTGTGAACAGTCCGGTTGGCCTCGGTGCAGCGGCCGGACCCGGGCTGACGCTTGGTGTCAACAGTCCGGTTGGCCTCGGTGCGGCCTGACCCGGGCTGACGCAGCGTCAGCGCAGCTGGGACCGGCGCAGCTTGCCCAAGTCGCTCCGGGGCAGCGCATCGACCAGCGTCAGGTGTCGAGGGGCGCAGTAGGCGGGCAGCTGCTCTTTGACGAGCCCCCGAAGCTCGTCGAGCGACGGGGGCTCGGCCGCGTCCAGAGTCACGACCAGCGCCTCGACCGCATGGCCCCACTCCGGGTCCGGCCGGGCGCGGACGGCGACGTCGGCCACGGCGGGGGGCGCCCGCAGCGCATCCTCGACCGGGGCGGGCCACACCTTGTGCCCGCCGGTGACGATCATCTCGTCGGCCCGGCCGGTGACCGACAGCCGGCCGGTGACCGGATCCAGCCGGCCGAGGTCGCCGGTGGGCAGGTACCCCTCGGCGTCGAAGGGCTCGCTCCCGTCGCGGTAGCAGCGAAGCAACGTGGGTGAGGACAAATGAATCTCGCCCAGGCCGTCCTCGTCGGGAGCATCGATACGCACCGACACACCGTTGAGGGCCAGCCCGTCATAGACGATGCCTCCGGCGGTTTCGGTCATGCCGTAGGTGGCGACGCAGTTGGCCGGCCGCTCGGCGGGGATGGCCGAACCGCCCAGCAGGATTCGACGAAAGAGCGAGGCGTCGATGCGCCCGAGCGCCGTCGTCACCAGGGAGGTGTGGGTGGCCCCGGCCCGCGCCGCGGCCTCGACCGCCGTGGCGTCGAACCGGGGGAGGATCTCCAGCCCGGCCCCGGTATGGAGCGCCCGGGGCAGGATCGAGAAGCCGCCGATGTGGTTGAGCGGCAGCGCTACCAGCCAGCGAGCCTCGTCGTCGACGCCCAGAGCGGTTGAGGTGGCGAACGCCATGTACTCGAGCGCCCGGTGGGTATGGACGATCCCCTTGGGTGACCCCGAGGTGCCCGAGGTGGCGATCACCAGGGCGTCGCTGTCGCCGACGCCCTGCCCCCCGGGCAGGCTGGTCGCTTCGCCGTGAGCGTCGATCAGCACCTGCGGTGCCAGCGTGGCGAGCAGCCGATCGAGGTGCGGTCGGGGAGCGTTGACCGGTAGGGGAGCGATGGCGTCACCGTCGTCCCAGACGCGTTGCACCATGGCCAGGTACTGAGCGCCCCCCTCCATCTGCAGCGCCACCAGCCGTCGGGTCACCCCGGCATGGTAGAGCCCGCGCAACGCTCGGTCCCGTCGACAAGCGCACGCTTCTCCTCGGTTTGGGGTCGGGTGCCGGCGTCGAGACCACACAAGGTTCGGCGGAAGTGCGTCTCGGGGGGCGGCCGACCAAACCGGCGGTAGGGTTCCCGGCGATGTCAGCGGAACTTCAAGCCCAGCCGATCACGACCAACCGTTGGGTGCTCGGCGCACGGCCGCGCACCCTGCCGGCGGCGGTCGCTCCGGTGTTGGTCGGCACGGCGGTGGGTGTCTGGACGTCGGTCGGGGCCGAGGACCGGTTCAGCTTCATCGCCTGGCGTTTCATCTGCGCCCGGATCGTGGCCGTGGCGGTGCAGGTGGCCACCAACTATGCCAACGACTATTCCGACGGCAAGAGGGGAATCGACGATCCTGGTAAGCGGGTGGGCCCTCCCCGCCTGGTGGGCGATGGGCTGGCCACGCCGGATGAGGTCAAGCGGGCGATGCTCGTCGCCTTCGGGGTGACGCTGCTCGCCGGCGCCCCGCTGGTGATCCTTGTCGACTGGCGTCTTGGATTGGTCGGGGTGGCCTCGGTGGCCGCCGGGTGGTTCTACACCGGCGGTGCCAACCCGTACGGCTACGCCGGGTTGGGCGAGGTGTTCGTGTTCGTGTTCTTCGGCCTGGTCGCCACCGTGTTCTCCGCCTACGTGCAATCGGGGCAGATCACGCTGCTTGCGTTCGGCGCCGGTGCGGCGATGGGGTTGCTGGCCACGGCGCTGCTGGTGATCAACAACCTGCGGGACATCCCCGGCGATACCGCCTCGGGCAAGCGCACCCTGGCCGTTCGGCTGGGCCCCCCGAAGACCCGCATCCTCTATGCGGTGTGCCTGCTGGGCCCGTTCGTGTTGTTGACGTTCATCGCCGGGAGCTCGGGTCGCCTGGTGGGGGCGGCGGCCTTTGCCGCGCTGCCGCTGGCCAACGTTGCGCTGACCCACGTGTTCCGCGGCGCCGAAGGTCCGGCGTTGATCAAGGTGCTGGGACGCACCGGCCAGGTGCAGCTGGTCTATGGGGTGTTGTTGGCGGTGGGCCTGGCCATCGGGCCGGTGTAGGGCTCGGCGCCCCAACGATCAGCCGTCGAGTACGGCGGCGGCGATCAGGCGCTCGAGGTGGCGCTCGTCCCACCAGCTGATCTGCAAGGACTTGGCCCGCCGGAAATACAGCTGAATGTCGGCTTCGAGCGTGAAGCCGATCCCGCCGAAGATCTGCTGGCCGATGGCGGTGGTGTCGCGGTAGGTCTTGCAGGCGAACATCTTGGCCATCGGCGCCAACTTGGTGATGTCGCGCCCGGTGTCGAGCGACCATGCGGCCTCGTAGGTGAGCATCTCGGCGCCGTCGACGGCGGTGCGGCAGTTGGCCATGTCGTGGCTCAACGCCTGGAACTCGGCGAGCGCCTTGCCGAACTGCTTGCGCTCCTTGGAGTAGTCGGCGGTGATCTTCAGAGCCTGGTCGGCCCCGCCGACCGCCTGGGCCGCCAGCAGGATCATCGCCTCGGTCAGGGTCTGGTTCCAGTTGCCCCAGCCGGTAGCGACTTCGCCGAGGCGCACCGCCGGCGTGTTGGCGAGGTCCACCTGGTACTGGGTGTCGGACGCGATGCTCATCTGCTGGGTGAGGGTCATGCCCTCGGCGCCGGCATCGACGACGAACAGGTCGACCCGGTCGTCGGTGTCCTTGGCGGCGACGATGAGGTGCTGGGCGGCGGAGGCGAACAGCACGTGTCGCTTGGTGCCCGAGAGCGTGAACCCGTCGTCGGTGGCCACCGCCTCGGTGGTGATGCCGGCGTCGGTGAACCCGCCGCCCGGCTCCTGCACGGCGACGGTCCACACGTCCGCTCCGGACGCCAACGTCGGCAGCCAGGCCGCCTGCTGGTCCTCGCTGCCGGCCCGGGCGATCAGCCCGCCGGCGAGCACCGAGCTGACCAGGTGGGGCGACGGAATCAGGGTGCGGCCGAGCTCCTTGTAGACGACGACTGCGTCCACCATCGACATGCCGGAGCCGCCGTGCCCCTCGGGAAGCAGCAGGCCGATCAGCCCCAGCTCGCCCAGCTGGGCCCACAGCTCGGGGGAGTAGCCGGTGGGGTCGTCCTCGAGCTCGCGGACGGTGGTGAGGGGGCTGAAGCGCTCGGCGACGCCGGCGACCATGTCGGCCAGCATGTCCTGTTCTGCGCTGAGGTCAAGATCCAATGGCATGGTTCGGTGCTCCTGGGTAATCGAACGAAAAGAGGGGATTGGGGGGCGTGCGGGTGAAGGGTGGCCGCTGTGGTCAGCGGCCGAGTGCCGGCTGCCAGGCGTCGCCCTTGCGGGCCCACGGGTTGTCGTCGGCGTCGGTGGGGAGGGCGATGCGGGCCGAGCACGTCGACCCAACCCGCTTTCCGACCATCAGCGCCACGTCGACGCTCGCCCAGCCGCAGCCGGCGTCGTCGGTGGTCGTCTCGGTGACCGTGCCGGAAAACGTCATCGTGTCGTCGGGAAACACCGACGTGCGCATGCGGAACGTCATCGAGCCGAGGCGGGCGTGGGGGCCGGCCCAGTCGGTGAGGTAGCGCTCGAACCAGGCGGCCTGGTTGGGGGTATTGAGAAAGATGTTGGCAACGCCGTTGCGCTCGGTGGCGAACTTGAAGTCGTGGTGCATCGGCCGCCAGTCGCGGCTGGCGATGGCCCCGAGCACCACGGTGGTGGCGGTGACCTCGACTGCCAGCTCGGGCAGGGCGTCCCCGATGGCCACGTCGCCGTGAAGCAGTCGCGGTGTGGGCAGCACGGTTGAGGACCGGCTGGTGGAGGCCTCGGTGGTGTTGCCGCTCATGAGTCGCCCCCGTCGGTCTTGGCCTCATCGCGCTGGTACCCGAAGCCGGTGTAGCTCTCGATGCCCACCAGTTCGCCGTTCTGGTTGTGGTATTCCAGGTCGATCACCCAGAAGCGGCCGGCGCCCAGCTTGGTCGTCTTCGGTCCGCTGACCGACTTGAGCACCTGGGCGTGGCTGATCACGTCGCCGGGGCGCACCGGGTCGTAGAAGGTGAGCGTGTTGTCGGTCATGACGGCCTCGGGCAGGCCGAAGACCGCCTTGAGGTCGAAGTGCACCTGCAGCGCCAGCTGTTCGCCTTCGGCACCCGGCTCCCAGTAGTGGGGGCGGATCCACAGCGACAGCGTGGTCGGAGGGGCGATCGGACCGCCGGTGAGGGCTGCGGCCACGTCGTCGTCCCAGTACAGCGGGTTGCCGTTGGCCGTGGCCGCAGCGGTGTTGTAGCCGTAGGCGCGTTCCACAGGGAAGTTGGCGGTCACCGGGTACTGACGCTCGCCGATCAGCGCCTCGATCTCGGGCGGAACAGCGGTGGACTGGGCGGTGTCGCTCATGCGGCGGCTCCTTCGGCGATGGCGGCCTCGATGTCGGCGGTGCTCCAGCCGGCGGCGGCGAGCAGCTCGGTCGTGTCGGTCACCGAGGCGTCGGGCAGCGACTCGGGTGCGCTGCGGCGCACGGTCCCCGCCCAGATCCGATCGAGCTGCCTCAGCTCGCCGTCCTCACTTTGGGTGGCTGCGGGGTGAACCGCTCGGCCGACCAGGCCGCGGGCCTCGACGTGGGGATCGTCGGTCATCTCGGGGATGGTCATCACCGCTGCGACGCAGCAGTCGGCGTCGCCGAGCTGTCCGGCCCAGTCGCCGCGGCTGCGGGTGGCGAACGCATCGGTCAGGGCGGCCCGCAGGTCGGCCTGCACCTCGTCGTCGTACTGGCCGGACCCGAAGCGCTCGGCGTCGAGCCCGAGCTCGCGCAGCAGGTTGGCGTAGAACTTGGGCTCGATGGCGCCGACGCTGATCCAGCCGCCGTCCGCGCACCGGTAGATGCCGTACCAGGCGTAGCGACCGGTGAGCACGTTGTGCCCGGGACCGGGCTCGGCGCCGGTGACCAGGTATTCGTCGACGTACAGCGACATCATGGCGACGACGCCGTCCGCGATCGACACGTCGAGGTAGCGGCCCTCGCCGCTCGTGCCCCGGCCGATCAGCGACGCCATGATGGCCATCGCCGCCTGCATGCCGCCGGCGGCGATGTCGGCCACGGTAGCGCCGGGCAGCGCTGGGCCGCCGTCCTCACGACGGCCGGAGCAGTCGAGAAACCCGCCGACGGCCAGGTAGTTCAGATCGTGACCGGCGCG
Source organism: Candidatus Neomicrothrix sp. (assembly GCF_035329545.1). NCBI lineage: Bacteria > Bacillati > Actinomycetota > Acidimicrobiia > Acidimicrobiales > Microthrixaceae > Candidatus Neomicrothrix > Candidatus Neomicrothrix sp. The sequence continues at coordinate 47,273 of NZ_DAOLGP010000010.1, read as the reverse complement.
CTGGGAGGCGGGTCCGTCCTGGCCGTACCCCGACGTCGAGCAGTACACGAGGCCCGGATTTCGTCCCGAGAGCTCGTCCCAACCGATGCCGAGGCGGTCGGCCACGCCGGGCCGAAAGCTTTCGATCACCACGTCGGACGCGGCAGCCAGCGCCTGCGCAGCCGCTCGGCCACGGTCGGACTTCAGGTCCAGCTGCACCCGCCGCGTGCCTCGCCCGCCGGAGTAGGCAAACGCCGGGGGTGTGATCGCGACCGTGCCCGAGCGGGGCACGGCGCCAACCTTGGTCACCTGCGCCCCGTAGTCGGCCAGGATCGCCGACGCCCGCGCTGCGGGGCCGACGGTGCCAAAGTCGAGCACGGTGATGCCTGCAAGCAGGTCGGTGGTCATCGTGATCGCGCCGGTTGTAGGGGGCTGGTGCCGTGGCTCATGAGGCGGCGCTGCCTAGAAGTTGCGGGGCAGGCCGAGGCCGCGACGGGAGATGATGTTGCGCTGCACCTCGGAGGAACCGCCGCCGATCGTGTCGATCACCGTGTAGCGGTAGGTGGACTCTGCCCGGCCCGCCATCGGGGCCTCCTCGGTCTTCACCCGCAGCTGGGTGCCGGGTGCGCCAAGGTCCATCGACGCATCGGCGAGCGCCTTGGAGTACTCGGTGGTGAACAGCTTGTACTCCGAGGCCTGCACGGTGGGGGGCTGGTACTCGGTGGCACCGGACCGGTGGGCCGTCTCCACCTTGACCGCCGCAGCGACGAACTTGAGCCCGAGGGCCCGGGCGACGGCGGCCTCGGTGTGCAGGTGGGCCATCTTGGCCCGAACCACCTCGTCCTCGACCAGCGGCTCCCCGTCGCGGCTGGCCTCCTGGACGTACTCGGTGAGCACGTCGAGGCGCTGCTTGATCGGCGCATAGGTGAACATGGTGAAGCGCTCAAGGTCGAGCGCCTGGGAGATGTACTGGAATCCCTTGTTGAGCTCGCCGACCACGTAATCGCCGGGCACGAACACATCGTCGAAGAACACCTCATTGGTGCGCTCGTCGCCCATCGTCCAGATGCCGGTGATCGTGATGTTCTCGTGGTTCATCGGCACGAGGAACAGGGTGATGCCGTTCCACTTGGGAGCTTCCGTGTCGGTGCGGGCGCCCACCCAGTACCAGTCGGCGAAGTGGGCCGAGGTGGTCCAGGTCTTCTGCCCGTTCAGCATCCAGCCGTCGACGTCGTCCACCGTGGTGGGCTCGGCCTTCAGCTTCATGGCGGCGGCATCGGAGCCGGCCTCGGGCTCGGAGTAGCCGACGGCGAATTCCACCTCGGCGTTGAGGATCTGGGGCAGAAACTCGGCCTTCAACTTGTCGGAGCCGTGGGCGATCAGCGTCTTGCCGATGATGCCGATGCCCTTGCCGATCTGAGGGCCACCGCGACCGGCGAGCTGCTCGTTGAGCAGGTACTCGTAGACGCCGTCACCCTCGGTGCCGCCGTACTCGGTCGGCCAGGTGATGCCGAGCCAGTTCTGCTCGGCCAGCTTGCCCATGAACGCCCGCCGATCGGGCGTGTCGACGATCTGCGCCATGTTCTCGCGGGTGACGTCGAACACCTCTGGATCGTCATTGGCGTCGAGAAACGCCTCGACGTCCTTTGCGAAGGTCTGTTGCTCGGCGGAGAACTCGAAATCCATAACGCTCCCAAATCTGACGGACCGTCAGATTCTACGGAGGCGCCGTGCGGGACGCACGTTGCCACGCTGGATTGGTGAGCGATACCTCAGGTGACGACCCCGTCGGAGCGCAGGTCGGCCAGGGCCTCGGCGGCCAGTCCCAGCAGGTCGACCAGCACCGACCCGGTCTGTTCGCCCACCCAGGGCACCCGCCGCTCGCTCGATTCGGGTACGCGCGACAGCTTCACCGGGTTGCCGGGGATCAACACCGGCTGCTCCACCCCGTCGGGGCGTTCCATGGCGACGAGCATGTTGCGGGCGGCCACGTGGGGGTCGGCCAGCACCTCGGTTGGGGTGAGGGCCGATCCGGCCACCACCCCGGCATCGGCGAGCGCCACGGCGGCCTGCTCGCGGGTCAGGTCGGCCGCCCACGCCTCCAGTGCCGGGCGGATGACCCGGTCGAGGTGTTCGCCCCAGCCGGTGCGCTCGGCGAAGCGGGGATCGTCGAGCCATTCGGGGTGACCGATCAGCTGGGCCAGCTTCACAAACTGGTGCTCGCGCACCAGCTGAATCACCAGCGAGCCGTCGCAGGTGCGGAAGGAGCTGAGCACGTAGGGGGCCGGGTCGGGTTCGCTCGGCTGGCCCATCGATGCGAAGTTGGTGACCACGTCGGTCATCGCCAACACCGAGTCCAACATGGCGACGTCCACGTGTTGGCCCTCCCCGGTCACCTCCCGCTGGCGCAGGGCGGCCAGCACGCCGATCACGGCGAACAGGCCGGCAGAGATGTCGCCGAGCGCCCCGACCGGGTTGACGTGCAGCGGCTCGTCGCCGTGGCGTTTGAACTCGTAGACGCCCGACATGCCCTCGACGATCGAGGCGTAGGCCGGGCGCGTTCGATACGGGCTGGCCGGATCGCTGCCGAACCCGGAGACCGATACCAGCACCGCCCGAGGGTTGACCTCGGCCAGAACCTTCGGCCCCAGCCCCAGCCGGTCGAGGGTGCCGGGCTTGAAGTTCTCGGCGATCACATCGGCATGGGCGGCCAACTCGATCACCAGTTGACGCCCGGCCTCGGACTTGAGATCGATGCCGACCGAGTCCTTGCCCAGGTTGGAGCGCAGAAACGTCGCCCCCACCGTTCGGCCCTCGGGGTCGGTCATCGCCGGGGATGATTGGCGGCCCGATTCGCCGTCGGTCGGGTGCTCCACCTTGATGATGCGGGCGCCGAGGCGTCCCATCAACTGGGTGGCGAACGGCAGTGCCGCCATCTGTTCCAGAGCCAGCACCACCAGCCCCTCCAGCGGTCGGCCGGCGAAGGGCGAACGGCCGTCGGCGGCGTGGCGAGGTGGGATCGACTGGACGGTGCGGTCGCTGGTCATGTCACCGAGTCTGCCCGCTGGAGAGGACGCCGATCAGGCGTCGAGCCAGCCGGTCATCGCCTGGGCGGTGCGCTCCGGCGCCTCCAGGTGGACCGCATGGCCCGCGTTGGGGATCGCGCGGAACTCGCCATGGGGGAGGGCGGCGGCCAGGCGACGGCCGATGGCGGTGAACTTCTGGTCGCGACCACCGGCCAGCACCAGCACCGGCACGTCGATCTCCCCGAGCCGAGGCCACAGATCATCCTGGGCTCCGGTTCCGGCCAGGCGCAACGATCCGGCAAGCCCGTCCGCAGTGTTCGTGCGCCGCTCGTCGACGAACTGCGCTGCCTCGGGGAGTCCGTCCCACATCGGCATGGCCAGCCACCGCTCGATGAACACGTCGACTCCGTCCTGCTCGATGCGCTCGGCCAGCGCCTCGTCGGCGCCCCGCCGCTCGGCCCGCTCGGCCGAGGTGGCAAGCCCGGCGGTGGCACCGATGAGCACCGCCCGGCGCACCATGTTCGGGTGAGCGAGCACGAGGTGCAACAGCATCCGGCCGCCGAGGGAGTAGCCGAGCCAGTCGCTCGCCCGTGCCGCTTCGGCGGTCGTCGTCGCCCCGGGGGCCGCCGTTGCCGCCGTTCGCGCGGCGGCCTGGGCGGCCAGCCGGTCGGCGGTCGCCCAACCGTCCGCCGCCGGCCCGCCACCGCCGTGTCCGGGCAGATCCCAGCGCTCTACCGGCCGGCCGTCATCCAGCTGACCGGCGAACGGTCCCCAGCACTGCCGGTTCTGGGTGAAACCGTGGAGCAGGACCAGCGGCGTCGGGGACGGATCGGTCATCGCCCCCGATCCTCCCATAGTGATGCCGGGCTGAAAGGCACAGCGCCGGGTAGTTGCAAGGGTGGTTCAGCACGGAGCTTTGGCGACGCGGGGGATCACCAGCTGCCGAGGATCGGGGCGTACTCTCGACGTGTGGATCGAACGCCGGACGTGGCCCCAGCCGAGGACCCTGCCGTGGCGGTGACCTTTGCCGCCACGTTGATCGACCAGTGGTGCCGCCGGGGCGTTCGCCACGTGATCGTCAGCCCGGGCTCCCGCAGCACACCGCTGGTGATCGGGCTGCAATGGGTGCTCGACCACCAGGGTGCTGCTGCCGGCGATCGGCTACGGGCCCACGTGGTGCTCGACGAGCGCAGCGCGGCTTTTCAGGCGGTCGGCGTGGCCCGGGCCACCGGTGCTCCCGCTGTGCTGGTGTGCACCTCAGGTACCGCTGCGGTCGAATACCACCCGGCGGTGGTCGAGGCGCACCTGGCCGCCCTGCCGGTGTTGATCTGTACGGCCGATCGTCCGCCCGAGTTGCTGAACACCGGCGCCCCGCAGACCATCGACCAGCGGGAGCTGTACGGTCCTTCCGTGCGGGCCTATCTGGAGCCCGGCCCACCGGAGACCTCCGGCCGAGGACGTTGGCGGGCGCTGGCCGACGAGGCCTTCGACGCGGCGACCGGCGCCCGGCCCGGGCCGGTGCAGCTCAACCTTGGGTTCCGCGAGCCCCTGGTGGGGGCGGTGGGTGCGTTGCCCGCCGCCGACTCTGCCGCCAGCCCAGTCGCCGCCCACTCCACCGCTGCCGTCGCCGACTCCGCCGCCGCCTCCCCCCGCTCCGTCGTGGCCGATGATCAGCCTCAGCCTCAGCCTCAGCCTCAGCCTCAGCCTCAGCCTCAACCTCAGCGCCCGAGAACCGATGACGTCGACGCTCTGATCGCCCGGTGCAGCGGACGCCGCGTCGTGGTGATCGCCGGCGAGCGGGCGACGCGCCCCTCGGCCCCGACCGGCAGCGATCACGCCGGGTGCACCGTTGGATACGGGCAGGCGCCGGCCGGGCTGGGCGCATCGTCCACGGCACCTGATGGCCAGCCCGATCGTGTGGCACGCATCATCCTGGATGCGGCGGAGTCGTTGGGGTGGCCGGTGCTGGCCGACCCGCTGTCCGGTCTGCGGCTCGATCAGCCCACGGTTGTGCCCAACTTCGATCCGATGCTGCGCTCGGCGGCGGTGGCCGCAGCGCTGCTCCCCGAAGTGGTGGTCCGCCTCGGTGGGCTGGTCTCGTCCAAGGTGACCGGCCAGTGGCTCTCGGCGGTGCCCGACCAGATCGCCATCGACCCGGCGGGCTGGTTTCCCGACCCGGACCGGGTGGTCACCCACCAGGTGCAGGCCGGCCCTGCCGCGGTGTTCGAGGCCCTGATGGCCGCCCATGGTGCCGACCGGCTGACCGGCGCCCCGGCCGGGTGGGCGGAGCGCTGGCGCCGGGTGAGCAAACGGGTTGAGGTCGCTGTTGAGGACGGCAGACCCAGGGTCGTCGAGGCGGCTGCAGTCGCGGCGGCGCTCGACGGCATGCCCGACGGCGGTCACCTGGTCGTGTCCTCGTCGATGCCGGTGCGCGACCTGGAGTGGTTCGGACCGAGGGTGCCGGCCGGGGTGACGGTGCACTCCAACCGGGGGGCCAACGGCATCGACGGTGTGGTCGCCACCGCCGTCGGGGTCGCCCGAACCGGGGTGCCCACCGCCGCCGTTGTCGGTGACCTGGCCATCCTCCACGACATCGGATCGCTCGTCTCGGCTTCGGCGATCGACAACCTGGCCGTCATCGTCGTCGACAACGACGGTGGGGGGATCTTCTCGTTCCTACCCCAACAGCGCATGTTGCCGGAGGGCGACTTCGAGCGCTGGTGGGGAACGCCCAGTGGGCTCGATCTCGGCGCGATCGGCACGGGCTTCGGCCTTGATGTGGTCGAGGTACAGCCGTCGGTGCTGGCCAACGTCCTGCGGCGACGGTTGACCGCCCACCGCGTGACCGGTGGCGCCGCTGGGGTTCCGGCGAGCCCAACGTCGGGAGAGTCGACGGCACCGTCGACATCCAGCGGTGGTGGCGAGGAAGCGACTCGGATCAGCCGCACCGCCATGTTTCGGGTGGAGTCCGACCGTTCGAACAACCTGGCCGAACACCAGCGCCTGCTCGACCATCTGGTCGAAGCAGCCGAAACGGCACTCGAAGGCTGACGATCGGGGCGAACTCTGCCGCTATCGCGCGCTGGAGGACGCGATAGCGGCAGAGTTCGCCGCTTGGACCGTTGTGACGAAGGGCTCGCACGCTTCTACGATGGCCCCAGCTCACACAGGCCGCTCTTGACGTCAGAGCGGACGGAGGAATCACGTGGCCCCATCTCAGCTCGATCCCCATCCGGACCCGCACCACGACGAGGGGACGGTCACGGTCTCCGACGGTCGCAGGCTGGGCTGGGCGGCCTATGGGGATCCCGATGGTGACCCGGTTCTGTGGTTCCACGGCACCCCGGGTGGGCGCTATCAGGTACCGGTCGGCGTCAACCCCACCGGTCGCTCGACCGGGCTGCGGGTGATCACCCTGGAGCGCCCGGGCACGGGCAACTCGACCAACTACGCCTACCGGTCGCTCAAGCAGTTCGCTCGTGACGTCAACGCGGCCGCCGATCAGCTCGGCCTCGACAAGTTCGCCGTCGCCGGCCTGTCGGGCGGAGGGCCCTACACGCTGGCGGTCGCCCACGAGCTGCCCGATCGGGTGGTGACCTCGGCCGTGTTGGGCGGGCTGGCCCCCAGCATCGGGCGCGGGGCGGTGTTCAGCTACACCCAGATCACCACCGCGGGCCAAGCGCTGCTCAGCCCGATGCGTCGGGCATTTGGGTCGATGATGCGCTTCGGGCTGGACGGGGTGGCCGCCCAAGCCCCGGCGGTGTATTCGGCGTACGCCAAGATCAACGGCCGGGCCGACCTCGAGGTGATGATGCGCCCCGATGTGATGGCGATGTTCATCCACGACATCACCCAGGCGGGGCCGCTGCGGGCCCCGTTTCACGATCTGACCCTGTTCGGCAGGCCGTGGGGCTTTGACCCGGGCAACATCGCCGGCCAGGTTCTGATCTGGCACGGCGATGCCGACCACATCGTGCCGCTGATCCACGGCCGGCGGCTGGCCAAATCGGTCCCCAATTCCCGGCTCATGTTGATGCCCGGCAAGGGCCACTTCGGCGGCTTCTCCGAGGTCGGCGACGTGCTGACGACCATCCGGGGCGTGTGGGACGGGAGTGACCGGGTGACCGGCCACCAGCGCCGCGACAGCGAGGGCAACATCACCAACCGGCGCCCGGTCGGCGAGGAGGCCGTCCAATGAGCGAAGCGTTCACCTGCCCGCGCTGCGCCAACGAGGTGAGCGAGGAGTTCTACGGACCGTGTGGCGAGTGTCGGGCCAGCCTGCGCGCCGCCCATCTGGGAGAGAAGCGCGACGTCGAGGTGGTCGACTACGAGCCGAAGATGAACGTCACGCCCAACGCGGTGGCCTCCAAGGAATAGCACCGTCGTTTTCGGGGAAACCGTTCTCGTGGCGCCCGATAGGGTCCCACTTCGACGACGATCCCGGGGGTTCTCATGAGCGACGACACAGGTGGGCAGGGCGACACGGCGGCCTCAAACGGCAGTGAGTCGGCGAACGGTCGGGCACCTTCGGGCGGCAGCGATCACACCGACCATATGGAGCCTTTGGGCGACATGGAGACGGCGGAGGCTGCGGAGCCGGCCGTTGCGTTCGGCGAGACTCGTGGGGGCGTGCCGATCGGAGGCTGGTTGCTCAAGGCCGATCCGGGCGAGCTCGGCGACCTGGATGAGGCCGGGCTGGTGTGGGCCTGGCCGCTGAACCCGACCTACCGGGTGGAGCTGATGGAGCCGGGCCAGCCGGTGTTTCTGTGGCTGAACGAGGTGGACGGCGACCGCACCCCGGGCCTGATCGGCGCCGGCGTGGTGGCGACGTGGACCGCCGAGGACGATCTGATCGCCCTGGGTGCCGACGGTCTGGCCAGCGACGAAGCGCCTCAGGTGGCCTGCGGCCTGTGGGTCGAGCGGCTGAGCGTGCCGATCGCAGCGGAGTACTTCGCCGCCGAGGAGGCTTTGGCCGGCGCCGAGATACTGGCGTCGCCGCAGATGGGTAACCCGCTGGTGCTCACCCCCGACGAGGTCAACGCCATCTGGGACCGGTTTGATCTGGCCACCGATGCCCCGACCGAGCAGGGTGTGCAGGCCGCCGAGCTCTACATCAACGAACAGACCCAGGAGATGCTGGTGGCGGTGTTGCTCCCCGACCGCCAGCTGGCGATGAAGTACGACCAGCTCGACGACTTGTACTACGTCATCTCGCTGGGCGAGGGTCACGAGGAGGTGGCCGGGCACGGAGAGTTTGATGACCCCATCGCGGCGGTGGCGGCGCTGGTGGCCGAGTGCGAGCCCGGCGCCCGGGAGGCTGCGGTGCCCGAGCGGCGCCCGGACCTGCGCTTGAACATCGACGATCACGAGGTCGTGGCGCTGTTTCCGTGGAGCGAGGACGGTGTGCGGGTGATCAAGGTGGGCGACGAGGCCTTCGAGGTCGGCGGCGAGGGCTGGGACGACGAGGCGGTCACGACGTTTCCCACCTTTGGCGAGGCGGTGCTCGCTTTTGCCGAGGCGGCCTTCGTCGAGACCGACGACGACCTGGAGCAGGAGTAGGCCTCCGGCTGACCTTCGATCAGGGTCGGATCAGGTAGGGCAGCACGGCGGCAAACTTGGCCCGGGTCTCCTCCAGCTCCGCCTGCGGATCGCTGTCGGCGACGATGCCGACCCCGGCCAGGAGGCGGGCGCTGCGGCCGTCGAGCAGGGCGGAGCGAATGGCGACGGCAAACTCGCCGTTGCCGTCGGCATCCACCCAGCCCACCGCCCCGCCGACCCGGTCGCGGTCCAGGCCTTCCAGCTCGTCGATCAGCGCCAAGGCCGGTTCGAGGGGCCAACCGCCCACCGCAGGGGTCGGGTGAAGTGCTGCGACCAGGTCGAGCACCGACGGCACCGGGTGGCTGAGCCGACCCTCGACCAGGGTGGCCAGGTGCAGCACGGCCCCGGCCTCCACCACCTGGGGTTCGGGTTGGGCGTCGAGGTAGGAGCACCAGCCGAGGAGGGCGTCGTGGGCCCGCAGGATCGTCACCTCGTGCTCGTGGCGCAACTTGTCGGAGCGCAGCAACTCGCCGGCGTGGCCCATGTCGACCTTCGGGTCGCCCGAGCGGGGCAGGGTGCCGGCCATCGGTTGGGCGCGCACGGTGTCGTCGATGCGGCTGACCAGCAGCTCGGGGCTGGCTCCGACGAAGCCGTCGATGCAGAACACGTACCCGGCGGGGGCGGTGGGCAGCAGCCGCCGGTAGAGGGCCCCCGGGTCGAGCGTTGCGGTCGAACTCAGCGCCAGCTCGCGGAACAACACCGCCTTCTCCAGGTGGCCCTCGGCCATGCGGGTGGTCATCTCGACCACCTTGGCCATCCAGTCGGCGTCCGACGTGGTGGCCTGGAGCCGAAGCTCGACGGGCTCGTCGCCACCGGTCGCTCCCGATGACGGAACCGTTTCCCCCGGTTCGGATGCGAGCGGTGACGGTGCGGCCTGGCTGCGGTCGGCGTCGATCGTGGTCATCCACGAGGAACGGGCGGCGTCACGCCCCCGGAGCACCCGAGGGATCAGCGCGGTGGCCGGGCGGCGCCGGTCGAAGGGGAACGCACAGAAGGCCACCGGGCCGGAGGCGGGATCGCGGTCGGGACCCCTCCGTTCGATCGCGGCCAGCGCCTGGCTGACCGAGGCCACGTCGTCGGCCCAACCGCTGCGCTCGCCCAACTCGATGCGCGCTGCGGTCCCCTGGGCCACGAGGGTGCGGTTGGGGGAACGAAACGCCAGCGGGTCCTCGCCGAGGTGCCCCAGCGGATCGTCGCCGGTGCCCGAACGGACCGTCGTGGCGGTCAGCCCCGGCCGCAGCGCCGACGGGCCCACCTCAGCTCCGTCGCAGCGTGGCCGTGAACAGCTGGGCGAGGCCACCGGTCAGCTGGCGATGATGGGACCGGTCGAAGCCGGCACCGCCGATCAGGCGAAGGGTCTCGGTCGGTGGCGGCAGATAGTCGACCGAGCGGGGCAGGTAGGCGTAGGCGCGCGCATCGGAGAACCGGGCGCCGATCTTGGGCACCACCTTGCCGAAGTACAGGTCGAACCCGGCTGTGAGCACCGGGTTGGAGGGCTGGCCGACCTCGAGCAGCCCGATGCGTCCGCCGGGGCGCAGCACCCGCGCCAGCTCGGCGAAAAACCGCGGCAGCGACTCGAAGTTGCGCAGCGCAAAGCCGCACGTCACCCCGTCGAGCGAGCCGTCGGGAAAGGGCAACGACAGCGCATCGCCCTGCAGGCGGGGGAAGGGTCGCGGCGCGGCGGCGAGCATGCCCATCGACAGGTCGACGCCGATCGCCGACATGCCGTGATCCTGAAGCTCGTAGACCAGGTCACCGGTGCCGGCTGCCAGGTCGGCGATGATCGACGTGGGGGCCAGGCCCAGGGCGTCGACGGTCGTGCGGCGCCAGCGGACGTCGAGTCGCCCGGTCATGATGCGGTTCACCTTGTCGTAGTTGGGGGCGATCGTGTCGAACATCGCCCGGACCGCTTCCACCTTGGCGTCGCCGGTGGGCAACGGTTGGTCGGGCCGGGGGATCAGCTCCGCACGGTTGGACGGTGAGCCGGGGGTGGGTGAGGGGGACACCGTGGCGAGGCTACGACGCGTCGCGGTGATGGGCGAACCCCCGCTGTCGGGTGCCTGGTTCAGCCCTCGGTGGCTTGCGCTCAGTCGTCGGTGGCTTGCGCTCAGTCGTCGGTGGCTTGCGCTTTGGCCCAGCGGTAGTCGGCCTTGCCGGCGGGGGAGCGGACGATCTCGTCGCGCCGCACGATCGCCTTGGGCAGTTTGTAGCGGGCGACGTGGTTGGCCGCCTCGGCGAGCAGCTCATCCTCGGTCACTGCGTCGGTCTCATCGATGCGGACGACGGCGACCACCTCGGATCCCCAACGTTCCGAGGGGCGGCCGCACACGACGACGTCGATGACCGCCGGGTGGGCGGCGATCGCCTGCTCGACCTCCTCCGCGAAGATCTTCTCGCCGCCGGAGTTGATCGTCACCGAGTCCCGCCCGTACAGCTCGAGGGTGCCGTCGGCCAGGATGCGGCAGCGGTCGCCCGGCACGGCGAAGCGCTCGCCGTCGATCTCGGGGAACGTGTCGGCGGTCTTGGCCTCATCGCCGAGGTAGCCGAGGGGCACGCGGTTGCGCTGGCCCAGCCAGCCCATCTCGTCATCGCCGGGTTGCAGCACCCGCGTCATCGACTCATCGAGCACGACCATGCCGACGTGGGGGGTGAAGCGCCCGGCGGAGACATCACCGCCGGCGCTCGACACCTGACCGGCCTGGGTGCCGGTCTCCGACGAGCCCAGCCCGTCGATCAACATGATGTTGGGCAGCCGCTCCAGCAGCCGTTGCTTGACCGGCGTGGACAGGATGGCGCCGCCGGAGGTCAACACGAACAGGGAGGTCAGCTCGGCGTCGGTCGCGTCGATGGCGTCGAGCAGCGGGCGGGCGAAGGAGTCGCCGACCAACAGCAACACGTTGGCCTCCTCCCGGGCGATCAGGTCGACGACCGATGGGGCATCGAAGCGGTCGACGACGTCGGGAACGATCACCGTGCCGCCGTTGGAGAAGCTGGTGAAGGCTGCCCAGTGCGCGGCCCCGTGCATGAAGGGCGGGGCGGGGACGGTCTTGACCGGGTTGGCGGTGGTGGCGGCGGCGACGAGGGCCTCGATCGACTCCCACTCGTCCGGGCTGCCGAAGGGCCGGCCGCCGAGCGACGCAGCGTGGATGTCGGCCTGGCGCCACATGACGCCCTTGGGCATGCCGGTGGTGCCCCCGGTGTAGAGCAGGTACAGGTCGTCGGGCGACCATGATGCCCGTAGGTCCGGGTCGAGGTCTGGCGAGGCGGAGGCGAGCGCCTCCTCGTACCAACGGGCGCCATCCAACAGCTCGTTGCCCGAGTCATCGGCAACCTGAAGGAGCATCTTTAGCTTCGGCAGTTGGGGCAGCACCTCGGCGAGGGTGGGGGCAAACGCCGAGTGGTAGATGATCGCGGAGGCGCCGCTGTCGGTGAGCAGGTACACCAGTTCTTCGGCCACGTACCGGTAGTTGACGTTGAACGGTGCGGTGCGGGCCATGTACCCGCCGAGCATGCCCTCCAGGTATTCGTTGCCGTTGTGCAGGTACAAGCCGACGGTGTCCTGGCCGATCTGGTGGTTGGCCAGCTCGGAGCGGGGGGTGTGTGCGCCGAGCCCGGCGCCAGCGAGGACGTTGGCCAGCCGATGGCTGCGCTCGCGCACCTGGTCGTAGGTAAGGCGGCGATCGCGAAACACGATGGCCTCGCGGTCTCCAATGGCGTCCGCCAGTGACTCGAAAACCTCGGCGACGTTGCTCTGGAGGCGGCCAGTCGACATGCATGCTCCCCTGGTATGGCGGATGAACGGGGCAGCCTAGATGAGCGCTCGGCGGCCGGTCAGTCCCGGCAGACCGTGCCGTCGTCGGGCAGCTCGAGGTCGTTCAGGTAGGCGGCGCTGATCTCGTCGACGCACGGGTTGCCGTAGCTGGTGTGCCCGGTTCCCTCGTGGGTGAGGAGCACGGCGTTGTCCAGTCCTTCTGCCATCGCCTCCGCCTGGCTGAACGGGGTGGCGGCGTCGCCGGTGTTGCCGATGACCAGGATCGGGTTCGATCCGGAGGCCGAGGGAAACGGGCGCGGTTCGACCGGGGCGACGGACCAGTTGGCGCACGGCAGCAGTTCGTTGCCGATGCTGCCGCCCAGGCGCGGGGAGATGTCTTCGAGGCGTTCGACGAAGGCGGCCCACTCGGCATCGCCCATCGGGTGCGCCTGATCGATGCACTCGATCGCCAGGTACGGGGTGTAGTCGGTGCTGTAGTACTGGGCGGCCAACGACAGAAGCGCCGTCGGATCGCCATCGTCGGCCTGCTGGAGGGCGGCGGCGAACGCGGGGCCGCCGTCTGGTGAGTAGGTGGCCGAGATGGCGGCGGTCGCCAACTCGGCCGGTCCCAGCGTGTCGCTGCCCAACCCGATCGGCGACCGCTCCACCCGATCGGCGAGGCGGTCGTACAGTTCGGCGACCCCACCGTGGGGACAGGCGTCGCCGCAGGCGTCGAACATGGCGTCGAGTGCCCGGTCGAAGCCGCGGGCCTGGGCGGTCAGGTAGGTCTCGAGGTCGGCGCCGGGGTCGACCACCCCATCGAGGACGATCGCCCGCACCCGGTCGGGAAACTGCTCGGCGTAGAACGCGCCCAGTGCGGTCCCGTAGCTGAACCCGTAGAAGCTCAGTTGCTCGTCGCCGAGCGCCCGGCGGATGGCCTCCATGTCCTTGACCGTGTCGTCGGTGGAGATGTGGGCCAGCCGGTCGCTTGCGGCGCGCTCGCAGTCCTGGGCGATCTCCGTCGCAGCGTCGGCGAGTTCGTCGGCCTCCTTGGCGTCGTCCGGGGAGGGGTCGAGCGTCCGGAAGTCGTCGACCGGCGCGTCGCAGTCGACCGCCCCGCTGCCGTTGGTGCCCCGCGGGTCCCAGCCAACGATGTCGAAACGGTCCCGTAACCCGTCGAAGGGATCGGCGAGGAAGACATAGTCGAGCAACTCGATCCCGGACCCGCCCGGTCCGCCCGGGTTGACGAGTACCGACCCACGAGGGTCGCCTTCCGCCGGGCGTCGGGCGATCGCCAGTTCGAGTTCGGCGCCGTCGAGGTCGTCCCAGTCGAGGGGAACCCCCACGGCTGCGCACTCGAGGACGTCGCAGTCCTCCCAGTTGATCGGCTCGGGGGTGAACCCGCCCAGCGGGTCGTCCTCCGGGGTCGGATAGGCGGTCGGGGGCGGAGCGGTCGGCCGAGTCGGCGCGCCGGTGTCGAGGCCGGGCGAGCACGCCCCGGCCAGAGTGGCCATCGCCATCGCCAGGGCAATCGCCGCCACCCGCACGCTCCGACGGGCCGTCGTCGCTCGCCGGGGGGTCGTCACCGCCTGCGCCCCGGGCACCACTGTGCCAACCGGCTGGAGGGCATTACTCGTAGTAGCGGAAGATGATCTCGGCGACGCAGCTGGGCTTGGGCGCGTCCTCGACCTCGAAGGTGAAGGTCATCGTCACCTGGGCGCCGTTGTTGGGGAGGTCCTCGACCGAGTCGAGCTTCGCTCCGAGTCGCAGGTTGGAGCCGACGGGCACGGGCGAGGGGAAGCGCACCTTGCCGGCGCCGTAGTTGACGCCCATCTTGATGCCCGAGACGGACATGATGCTCGGCATCAACACCGGGCCGAGTGACAGCGTCAGGTAGCCGTGGGCGATCGCTCCGCCGAAGGGGCTCTCCTTGGCCGCCCGCTCCGGGTCGACGTGGATCCACTGGTGGTCGCCGGTGGCGTCGGCAAACGTGTTGACGCGCTCCTGGGTGATCTCCAGATAGTCGGAGTAGCCGAGGTGCTGCCCGACGAGTTCCTTGAGTCCTGCGATGCCGTGTACTTCGGTAGCCATGGCCGAGAGTCTGCCACGCGGTGGCAAGCGGGCTGGAAGCCGGCGGGGGAGCCCTCAGTGAAACCAGGTCTTGACGTAGCTCTTCGATTGGGTGTGCAACAGCAGCCCGATCAGGGCGACCTCGAAGAGTAGGGACAGCGGCTGGTTGAAGCCGAGGATGAAGCCGAGCTCGAGGACACCCACTTGGAACGACAGATAGGCGCGCAGGATGAACGGCGAGAACGCCGCGACGACGGCGACGGGATAGCCCCGCTTCTCCTCGTTGGCCAGGCCCAAGCCGCCGAGCACGTAGGCCGCCACCGAGGCTGCGAGCAGGATCAGGGTGATCCCCCCGAGGCCTCTTCTGCCGCCCAGAATGTTGATGAGCAGAAAGAAGGCGTCGAGGTAGAGCAGAATGTTGGCGATCTGAAGCGTCTGGGGGAGTGACGAATTGAACCAGCGGCGTCCTGACATGGGCGACAGTGTTGCAGTTGCTGCCCGGTCCGACCTGGTCGGGGTGGCGCTGGCCGCCGGGGCGGGCCGGCGGCTGTGGCCGTTGACGCTGGAGCGCCCGAAGGTGCTGTGCCCGGTCGGTGGCCGCCCCCTGCTCGGGTGGGCGCTCGACTCGCTGGTCGGCGTGGTCGATGAGGTCGTCGTCAACGTGCATCACCATCCGGCCGTGATGCTGGCGTGGCTGGAGTGGGCGTGCGGCGGTCGGGCGGGTGGAGGCGGGCCGCCGGCCGACTTCTGGCGCTCCTTTGCTTCGCGTCCGCCCGAGTTGCCCACCGGTGCGGAGGTGACGCGGATCGGCACGCTGCCGGTCCGGGGGCCCGCTGCGCCCGGCCCGGAAGCCGACCTGTGGGCCTCGATCGAAGGCCCGGAGGCGCTGGGCACCGCCGGTGCTCTTGGTTCTCTGGCGGGTTTTCTCGATGGGCGTGGTGTGCTGGCGGTCAACGCCGACACCCTCACCAACGCCAACCTGGCCCAGGTCGTCGCCGCGTGGGACGGCGAGCGCCCCCTGGTGGCCCATGGCGGTCCCGGCGGGTTTCGCCCTGGGGTCGATGTGGTGGCCTCGATCACCCCGTGGGAGTCGATCGTCGGGCTGCCCGCCACGTCCTCCGGGCTGTTCGGCCACTTCTGGCGCAACGCTGAGACGTCCGGGGCCCTTCAAAGCCTGTCGGTCGATACCCGGGTGTTCGATTGCGGCACCCCGCAGCGCTACCTGGCGGCCAACCTGGCCGTGGCGGGCGGGCTCACCTCCATGGAGGGCCAACCGATCGCCACGCCGTCGCCGGTAGGGCTCACCCGTAGCGTGTTGTGGAGCGGGGCCGAGGTGATCGAGGGCGAGGTGCTCGATGGGGCGATCCGCACGACCGCCGGCCGAACCGTGCTGGTGCGCCCGGTCCCGACAGTGGCCGGGCACGCTGCATAGACCTGCCTAGACCAGCGTCGGACGGTCGCTCAGCGGCGGGGGGAGCTCAGCGTCGGTGGGGGGCGGCGAGGGCCACAGCCGATTCGCCACGGGTGCGCGATGCCAGCTGGCCGCAGGCGGCGTCGATGTCGTCGCCCCGGGTGTCGCGCACGGTGACGGTGATGCCCGCCCGGGCCAGGCGCTCGCGCGCGAAACGAACCCCGGCCGGGGGCGTGCCCTTGGTCGGCCAGCCCGGGGTTGGGTTGAGCGGGATGAAATTGACGTGGGCTCGGGCCTGGTCGGCCAATTCGATCAGCGCATCGAGCTGCTCGGGCGTGTCGTTGACGCCGTCGATCAGCGCCCATTCGAAGCTCACGCGGCGCCCGGTCTGCTCACGCCAGTCGATGGCGGCATCGACGAGCGATTCGAGGTTGTGGCGGCGGTTGATCGGCACCAGCTCGTCGCGCAGCGCATCGGTGGCGGCGTGGACCGAGATCGCCAGGCCGACCGGCAGCTCTTCGGATGCCAGCCTGCGGATGGCGGGCACCATGCCGACCGTCGACACGGTCAGGTGGCGCGCCGAGAGCCCGACGTCGTCGCGCAGCCGCCGGAGCGTCGCGACGGTGGGGCCGTAGTTGGCCAGCGGTTCCCCCATCCCCATGAAGACGACGTTGGAGACGCGCCGAGGTGAAACGTGCCGTGCCACCATCACCTGCTCGACGATCTCGCCGACGCTGAGGTGGCGGGTGAAGCCATCCTGGCCGGTGGCGCAGAACCCACAGGCCATGGCGCAGCCCGCCTGGCTGGAGACGCACACCGTCGCCCGGTCGTCGTAGACCATCAGGACGGTTTCGATCGTGGCTCCGTCATGCAGCGCCCACAACCACTTCACTGTGTCGCCCCCGTCTCCGGTGCTGCGGCGCACCTCGGTGAGGGCGGGCGGCAGTTCCTCGGCGAAGCGTTGGCGCAGCGCCTTGGGCAGGTTGCTCCAGTTCTCGGGCGGGCCACCCTGCACGTAGAGGCCGTCCCAGAGCTGATCGACCCGGTACGACGGCGCGTTCCCGCGCCGCTCCGATCCCGCAGCGAGCCAGTCGGCGAGGCCGTCTCGGTCGAGGTCGTAGGGGCCGACGACGGTGCTTCGGGGGCTCATCGGTCGGGGACCGGTGCGTAGGCGACGTTGGTGTGGTGGATGGCGTAGCCCATCGCCTCGTACAGGCCGAGCGCCGCCTCGTTGTCGGCCTCGGTCCACAGCATGGCCACCTCGGCGCCGCGCACCCGATGCTGGTGATCCATGCCCACCTCGACGAGGGCCCGCCCCAGGCCCCGCCCCCTGGCATGGGCAGCGGTGGCGATCACATACACCTCCCCCAACGACGGGTCGTCGCCGTCGGCAGGATGAAACTTGGTCCAGCAGAAGCCATCGAGACCGCCGCCCTGGTCGGTGCCGTCGTTGGCGCTCTCGTCGGGGAGGGCATCGACGACAAAAAACCCCTCGAAGTCGACCCAGGGCGCCGCCAGCTCGATCGCCAGGCCGGCGCGTTTCTGATGGCCCTGGTCGGGGTGCCAGGCGAACGCCTCGTTGTTGAGTGCCAGCCAGGCATCGATGTCGCGATCGGCGTCGAAGGTCCGGAGGCCCGGGACCTGGGGCGGTGGGTCGAGGGGGAGTGGGCGGCGCAGTTGCACCAGCGTGCGCACCCGTTCCCAACCGGCGGCTGCCGCGATGTTGTCGGCGGCGTCGTCGGGGGCCTCGATCCACCATTGGGGTCGTTCGGTGCCGGGGTCGTCGGCTGCGCGGCGCAGGTCGGCCACAAGCCAGTCCCGTTGCGCCGCATCATCGAAATCGATCGCCTCGTAGGTCAGCCGGGCACCGGCGTCGTCGTTCTCGCAGTGGCGGATCGGGGAACTCACCACTCCAGGTTAGGCGGGGAATGTGGAACGCGCCGCCCGCCGGCTTCCGATGCCGTACGTGACAGTCCTGTAAATGTGACGCAAGGCACAATCATGGTCAACCTCACGTTTGGTGGTCAAAATGGTGGCAAACCTAGGGGGACTGGGATAGATCGACCAAGGAAGGCGCTGGTAGTTCGCCATCTGCTCTCTTTTGGTCACTCTCCGTGTGGGCTCGACACCGGAGTGAAGTGGACATCAAATCGTAACCTCAGTAGCTTCCGGGCTTGGCCAGGCTCCGCCGCCTGGCCACATGGCGTCATCGGGATCCCGCCACCCGTTGCGCTCACTGGAGCCCCCTCGGGGGCTCCAGTCTCTTTTTGGCACATGTTTTGGCAGACACCGCGCAGGTACCTGCTCGTTCGGGCGGCAAGCGGCCGCCCCCGACGTCCTAGCATCGCCCCCGACGTCCTAGCATCGCCGCCATGCGTGCAGTCGTGCTGAGAACCCATGGTGGCCCCGAAGTGCTGGCGATCGAGGAGGTGCCGGACCCATCGCCCGGGCCGACCGAGGTGATCGTCGATGTGGCCGCCACCGCCCTCAATCGGGCCGACCTGTTGCAGCGTCGTGGGCTGTACCCCGGCCCGCCGATGAGCCATGAGATCCCGGGCATGGAGTACGCCGGCACGATTGTGTCGCTCGGTGAGCGGGTGACGCAGTGGTCGGTCGGCGACCCCGTCATGGGGATCGTCGGCGGTGGCGCCTACGCCGAACAGATTGTGGTCGACGAACGCCAGGTGATGGCAGTGCCCGAGAAGATCGGCCTGCCCGATGCGGCTGCGATTCCCGAGGCGTTCCTGACCGCCTTCGACGCCTTGGTTGTCCAGGGCGGGCTCACCTCCGGTCGCTGGGCGTTCATCCACGCCGGCGCCTCGGGCGTGGGCACCGCCGCCATCCAGATCGCCAAAGCGATCGGCGCCCGGGTGATCGCCACCGCCTCCGAGCACAAGCTGGAGGCGTGCCGGCGCCTTGGGGCCGACGTGGTCGTCGACTACCGCAACGACGATCCGGTCGCCCGGGCCAAGGCTGCCACCGGCCCCGGCGGCGTGCACACCGTGCTCGACGTCGTCGGAGCCGACACCCTTGCCGCCAACCTCAAGGTGGCCGGCACCGGCGCCCGAATCGTTCAGGTGGGCACGATGGCGGGCGGCAGCGGTGAGATCAACCTCGGGGCGCTGATGATGAAGCGGGTCGCCCTGATCGGCACCGTGCTGCGCTCCCGTCCCGCCGAGGAGAAGGCTGCGCTCGCCCAGCGGGTGGCCCTCGAGCTGTTGCCCCTGTTCGACAGCGGGGAGCTCCGCCCGGTGATCGACACGACGTTTGCGATGGACGACATCGCAGTTGCGCACGAGCACATGGAGGCCAACGCCAACGTGGGCAAGGTGCTGATCACGGTCGGGGCCGGCCGGTGAGCACCCCGCACATTGCCGCCCCAGACGGGGCGTTCGCCCCGTCGGTTCTGCTCCCGGGGGATCCGCTGCGGGCCCGCTGGGTTGCCAACGAGCTGTTGAGCGGCGCCGTCGAGGTCACCTCGATCCGAGGGATCCTCGGTTACACCGGCACCTGGGAGGGCTCCGAGGTGTCGGTGATGGGCACCGGCATGGGCGTGCCGTCGATATCGATCTATGCCACCGAGCTCGTCCGCCACTACGAGGTCGAGAACCTCGTGCGGATCGGCTCGTGTGGCGCCCTGAGCGATGACGTCGCCCTGCGGGATGTGATCGTCGTCTCGGGCGCCTCGACCGACTCCGGCGTCAACCGCCGCCTGGTGGCGGGTTACGACTTTGCCGCAACGCCCGACTTCCGCCTCACCTGCGCCGTGGTCGAGGCCGCCGAGGCGGCGGTTGCCGCTGCCGACCCGGCGGGCGGACGGGGGGGTGACGGCCCGGGCCCAAGCGTGCGGGTGGGACGGGTATTCACCTCCGACACCTTCTACGGGCAGCCACCCGAGGAGATGGAGCGCTTAGGGGCGACCGGCCATCTGGCGGTTGAGATGGAAGCGGCCGGGCTCTTCGGCGTCGCCGCCGCCAAGGGGGTGGCGGCGGCAGCGATCATGACGGTGTCGGACCACCTGGGCGACGACACCCACCTCAGCCCGGAGGAACGTCAGGTGGGGTTCTCCACCATGGCGGTGGCCGCCCTCGACGCGATCGCCGGGGCGGCCCTCCGGTAGGGAGCCGTTCGGTCAGCGGATCGAGAAGGGGACGTAGTCGCGTGCGTCGGCGCCGATGTACACCTGGCGGGGCCGGATGATGCGCTGATCCTGATCGAGCAGCTCGCTGTAGTGCGCCAGCCAGCCGGCGGTGCGGGGGATGGCGAAGAGCACGGTGAACATGTCCATCGGAAAGTCCATCGCCTGATAGATCAGGCCCGAGTAGAAGTCGACGTTGGGGTAGAGCTTGCGGTCGACGAAGTAGTTGTCGGCCAGCGCCACCTCCTCGAGCTTCAGGGCGATGTCGAGCAGCGGGCTCTTGCCGGTGACGTCGAACACCTCGTACGCGGTGCGCTTGATGATCGTGGCCCGTGGGTCGAAGTTCTTATAGACCCGGTGGCCGAAGCCCATCAGGCGCTCTTCGCCTTCCTTGACCCGCTTGATGAACTCGGGGACGTTGTCGATCGAGCCGATGCGCTCGAGCATGCGCAGCACGGCTTCGTTGGCGCCGCCGTGACGGGGCCCGTACAGCGCGGCCGCCGCTGCGGCGGTGGCCACGTAGGGGTCGGCGTGGGCCGAGCCGACGGTGCGCATGGCCGTGGTCGAACAGTTTTGCTCGTGGTCGGCGTGCAGGATGAACAACACGTCAAGCGCCTTGGCCAGCACCGGGTTGGCGTCGTAGCGGGGCTCGGCGGTCTTGAACAGCATCGACAGGAAGTTGGCCGAAAAGTCGAGCGAGTTGTCCGGGTAGACGAAGGGCATGCCGCGGCTGAAGCGAAAGGCACCGGCGGCGATGGTTGGCATCTTGGCGATCAGGCGCACGATCTGCTTGCGGCGCACCTCAGGATCGAAGATGTCCTTGGCCTCCGGGTAGAAGGTGGACAGTGCTGCGACCGTCGCCACCAGAATGCCCATCGGGTGGGCGTCGTGGTGGAACCCTTCCAGGAACTTCTTGCGGACGTTCTCGTGGATGAAGGTGTGGTGGGTGATCTCGTAGCGCCAGGTCTCGAACTCCTCGGCGGTTGGCAGTTCGCCGTTGACCAGCAGGTATGCCACCTCCAGATACGACGAGCGCTCGGCGAGCTGCTCGATCGGATAGCCGCGGTAGCGCAGGATGCCGTTGATGCCGTCGAGCTCGGTCACTTCCGAGTCGGCCGACGCGGTCGTTCCGAAGGACGGGTCGTTGAACCACACCCCGGGCATGAGGTCGTTCCAGGGTTTGGAGGCGACCCCACCCTTGTCGATGGGAATGTCAACGGATTCGCCGCTGCGGTTGTCGGTGATGGTGATGGAGTCGGTCACGTCGGCCATCGTATCGAGCGTGCGCCGTCCGTCACGAGGCACCTGCGCCAGATGTTCGGGCGCGGATGCCGCCCTGGTGGGCTGCGGAGGCGGTCACCACCTCAACGATCGCCTCGGCGACGGTACGCGCCGCAGCCGAGGGCATCCCCGGGCGGCGCTGGGCCAGGCCCACCGTCCGTCCGGCGATGTCGTCGAACGGGATGGCGACCCAGTCCTGGCTGCCGCCATAAGGGGCGGCCGATGCGGGCAGGACGGCGGCGCCAAAGCCCGAGAAGGCCAGCGAGGCGATCAACCGCAATCCCTCGATCTCGGCCTTGGGCAACAACTCGACGCCGGCGGCGGCGCAGCGGGCGTCGAGTAACGCCCGGAAACGGCTACCGGGCACGTCGAGGATCACCTCCCAGCCGTCGAGATCGACCACCGAAACGCGCGAACGCCCGGCCAGCGGATGGGCGACGCCGACGACCAGCACCAGGTCTTCGGCGAAGAGCGACACCATCGACACGGCGGGGTCGTGGGATGACTCGGAAACGACCGCCAGATCGAGGTCGCCCTCGACCACCCGGGGCAGGAGCACCGACGTGGTGCCGTCCAGCAGGGTGACGTGAATGCCGGGGTGGGCCACAGAGAGGTGGTCGAGGAGCAGCGGCACCAACCACCGGGCCGTCGTGCCGATCATGCCCACGCGAACCTGTCCCACAACCTCGTCGCGCAGGGCGGCCAGGTCGGAGGCAAGGGCCTCCAGCTCGGTCTCGATGCGCTGGGTACGCGCCGCCACCACCTGCCCCTCGGGTGTCAGCTCGTTGGTCTCCCGCTCGATCAGCGTGACGCCCAGCTCCCGTTCCAGCCGGGCGACGTGCGCCGAGATGTTCGACTGCACGGTCGAGAGCGCCCGTGCTGCGCCCGAGAAGCTGCGATGGGCGCCAACGGCACTGACCGCCCGGAGTTGTTTGATGTCCACCGGGGCACCCTACTCCGGCTATCACTAATTACGATGTAAGATATCTGCCTAAACTGCTTGCCGGATTGCTTGCTCCGGTTTATCGTGTCCATATCAAGACGCCGAGGGGAACAAATTCCCCCCTCTTCTCCTCGGCTCTGTCAACCGACGGTTACGTCCCCCCGTACCGCGGTTCCCACTGAAGGGCCGGCCCCCCCGCTGGCCCTTCAGTTCTTTTTGGGGTCGGATCGGGTGGACAAAGCCCGATCCTTCATGGTTCGCACGAATGGTGTCGTCGCTTGCTTAGGCCTCGGGGACGCAGGGCCCTCGCCCCAGTTGGTTGAGGCCCCGGAGGTCGCCGGGACCGAAGTCCGTGACCAGCGCGGATCCGCGTGGGTTCATGATCTCGCTGGGATCGTCGACGTGGTCGAGGCCGACCAGGTGAGCGGCCTCGTGCTTCACCACGGCGACGGCCTCGGCGCGTCCGTTAGGGGAGTAGTCGAGGATGCCGGCGATCTGGGGCCCGTCCAGCGCAATGACACCGGAGACGTAGACGTCCGTTTGCTGCACGGTCCCGTCGGTGGCGGACGGGGTTTGCACCTTGAGTCGGGTGCCACCGGCGAACCCCACCACGTCGTCGGCCAGGCGTGGTTCGGCGGTCGGGTTGGTCCAAGCGATGACAACGGGTGACCAGCGGCCGTCTGCGCCTTTGACGGTCTCGCTGACGGTCGACAGTGCGGTGTCGGTCCGCCCCAGCGGTTCGAAGACCAGCCCGGTGGCGGCGCTGACGTCCGTCAGCGCGTCGACGATCACTTTGTCGCCTCCCGGCGGCGCATCGGCGTCGTTCACCAGGTAGCGGATCGTTCGGCATGGATCGAAGGCGACCGGTTGATCGGAGGTGGGTTGCCGGGCAAGAAACCGATAGTTCCCTGCTTCGGTGGGTATCGGCGGCGGTGTGCCGAGCGGTTTCGGGTCGCCGGCCGGGTTCGGAGCAGGTGTCGGCAGGTCGATCGGGTCGGCCTGCTGAACGACCGCGTCGCCTCCCGCCCATCCAACGGAGGCGGGCGTCGATCCGGCTCCGTCCGCTGCGGCCTTCCCATCGGTTCCCCGTCGCTCGAGCGGGTTGGTGCCGGCGGAGACCGTCATGATGAGGAGGGCCGCCCCCGACGCGAGGAGCGCTGCGGCGGTGGCGAAGGCCACCCGGCGCAGCCATGGCCGGCGTCGGGCTGGCGGCTCGTCCGAGAGCCTCTCGTCGGGCCCGTCGTCAGATCCTTCGGCTGTGCCCCAGGCACCCCGGACCCTCGGCGCCGACTCGTCACCGCTTGTGTTCAGCCGTTCCTGAAGTGCGTGCTTGCGTTGCAGGCGGTCGGCCTGCCGCTGGCGCTCCTCTGCGGAGAGCTCGACGGGCGCTTGCGTCTCGGGGGCGGGGGAGCCGGAGGGACCCGTCGGGTCCGCCCGCCACCGGGGATCGTCTGGATCGGGGAGTACCACGCCCTGGACCCTACTGGGGTGCTGGGTTCGTCAGTCGACTACCCCTCCCTGGCAAAGCCCGGGTGGGGTAGTCGGTCTCGCCGGTCCTGAACCATGGCGAAGAATCGGGGGGCGTGCTGACTTGGAGCGTCATAGGGTTGTCCACGTGGACCGTCTGAGCCGTCTCGTTTCCCGCATCAGGTGTTGTGATCAGCCGGATGCGGTCACAGGCGTGACTGTGTCCCCAGGAGGCGGCAGCGGCGAGGTCGCTGTGACCTGGGTCCCCTCGCCTGCCAGCCAAGGCGTCACCCACTACCGCGTGTACCTGCAGCGGGGCACTGGAACACGCTGGCACTTGGCTGACGTGACGAACGAGGCTCTCGGCAAGATTCAACCTGGTCGGCTCGGGCTCATCGACGCTCCTGATTACTGGCCGTGGCCGACAGGCGGCGTGCCGAGTCCTCGCTGTTATGTGGTAGCGGCGGTTGCACGAGGCATAGAGGGCCCCACCTCTGTGGCCACCTGCGGTTCACCACCCTGACGGAGCGCGAGCGGGTGGGTTGTATGTGCTGAGGCCGAGCCGGGGCGCGGAGTCTCAGATCTCGGGGGTGCAGGGCCCCCGACCCAGCTCGTTGAGGCCCAGGAGATCCCCTGCGGCGAAGTCGGTCACCCCGGCGCTGTTCTCGGGGTTCATCAGCTCGGTGGGGTCGTTGACGTGCTGGAGCCCGACCACGTGGCCCAACTCGTGGAGCACCACAGCCCGGGCGGCCGCGACGCCCTGCGGGCTCTCGCGGGCGATCATCTCGATCTGCGGGCCATCGAGGGCGATCACGCCGGTGACGAAAATTGCGGTGGTCACGCGTCGCCCGTCGACGTCGACGTCGTCGACCTCCAGCCAGGCGCTACCACCCTGCCCAGCGACTGCGCCAGCGAGGTCCGGCTGCTGTTCGGGCGTTGTCCAGCCGATCACCACCGGGGCCCATTGGTCGCCGTAGCGATCGGGCTGGTAGGCCTCCCGCTTCACGTCCGGCGCCTCGTCAGTTGTACCTGAGTATTCGAACACCAAGCCGGTAGCGGCGCTCGTCGCATCGATCGCCTGGGCGAGCATGACGTCGGCTCCGGGCGGGGCCGCCGCGTCGTTGACGACGTAGCGGATGGTGCGGCACGGGTCATACGTCACCGGCTTATCGGGGGCGTCGGGTCGCATCTGCACAAACGCGTAGCTGCCGCCGGGTTGTGGCCGTGGCGGCGGGTTGCCCAGCGGAGTGTCGCTGGCGTCGGATGGAGGAGAGGGGCGCCCCTCCGCCGTCGTTCGCTGGCCGAACACCGTGCCGGATCCGGTCCAACCGATGCCGCCCGCACCCGAGTCGCTCCAGCGCTCGGCCGTGAGCACCCCGGCGACGAGCGCCACGACGGCGAGCATGGCAACGAACCGGTTTCCCGATCGCCGTTGGCGCCGTCCTGCCCTGCGCCGTCGTTGTCCCCTGTGGCCCGAGCCGGCATGGTCATCCGCATGCGCCCCGAACTCGGCGTGGACTTGGCGTCGGTACGCGTCGAGGCGTTGTTGCTCGGCGAGCCGTTCGGCCAGTGCGCGCTGGCGCCGCATACGCTCCGCCGACTGCTCATCGGGGGGCCAGCCGCCTCCTGGTGGGGTCATGGTCACCGGGGCAAGGCTACCGAAGGCGGTTGCACACCGGTCCTCGCCCGACCGTCCGTCGAGCACTTCGGGCAATGAACGCCGGACCGTTCGGGTAGCTTGCCACCGATGGCTGCTACACCTGATCGGTCCGACCCCGCCCCCGACGCCCCTCGTGGGGCGGCGTTCTTTGACCTCGACCGAACGCTGCTGCGCGGTGCCTCGGGCCGTGTCTACGGCGAAGCGCTTCGCCGGGTGGGTCTGGGCCCTCGCCGCACGGCGATCGAAGATGTCGTCTTCGGCATCTTCGACACGATCGGAGAGACCCTGCCCGCGATGTTCATCACCCGTCAGGGCGTGCGGGCCACCAAGGGCTGGCCCCGGGCCAAGGTGCGCGAGGCCGCCGAGTGGGCCGCCCCGCACCTGGTCGAGATCCTCCAGCCGTGGGCTCACCAACTCTTCGACGAGCATCGGGCGGCCGGCCGTCCGATGGTGATGGCGACGACCACCCCGTTTGACCTGGTGGAGCCCTTGGCCGAAGCGCTCGGCCTCGACGGCGTGATCGCCACCCGCTACGAGGCCGTCGACGGCAAGTTCACCGGCCGGGTGGACGGCCATTACGTATGGGGGCGGGGCAAGCTCGAGGCGGTGGCCGACTGGGCCGAGGACCACGGCGTCGATCTCGACGCCAGCTACGCCTATTCGGACAGCTACTACGACCAGCACCTGCTCGGCGCTGTCGGCCATGGGGTGGCGGTCAACCCCGACCCGCGCTTGGCGCTGCTGGCGATCGCCAAGGGGTGGCCCCAGATTCACCTGGACGCACCGCCCGGGGTGCCCAAGTTTCTCGGCGTCGAGCCCCAGCAGGTGTTGTTCCAGCTGGTGCGTAGCGAGTTCTTCCCCTACGTGCGCTTCGACATCGATGGGGTCGACCTGTTGCCCAAGGAGGGTCCGGCGCTGATCGTCGGCAATCACCGCTCCTACTTCGACCCGATCGCCGTCGGGGTCCTTTTGGCCAAAGCGGGTCGTCCGGTGCGCTTCCTGGGAAAGAAGGAGGTGTTCGACGCCCCGGTGGTCGGCGAGTTCGCCAAGGCGATGGGCGGCATCCGGGTGGAGCGGGGCAGCGGCTCCGACGAACCGTTGGCCGCCGCCGAGGAGGCGTTGGCGGCGGGGGAGGTGGTGGCGCTGATGCCTCAGGGCACCATCCCGCGCGGTCAGGCGTTCTTCGATCCCGAGCTCAAGGGCCGTTGGGGGGCCGCCCAGTTGGCCAAGGCGTCCAAGGCGCCGGTGATACCCATCGGCGTGTGGGGCACCGAGCACGTCTGGCCCCGCAGTTCCAAGCTGCCCCACGTATGGAACGTCTTGTCGCCGCCGACGGTGCGCCTGCGGGTGGGCCGCCCGGTCGACCTCAAATACCGCTCCCCTGCGCGCGACACCGAGCGCATCATGGACGCGCTGGTCGACCTGTTGCCCGCCGAGGCCCGCCACGCGTACGAGCCCAGCGAGGAGGAGCTGGCCTCCACCTATCCCTCGGGACGGATCGAGACCGACGGCGACCATGAGGCCGACCGCCGGCCCGGCACCGACTGACGAACCACCGATCAGTCATTGAGGCGTGACCTAAGAGGAGTGTGATGGCCAAGACCGCGTTTCTGCATCCGTTCGCTCGGCCAGCCGCCGATGAGTTCGTCAACATCGTGCGCGGTGAGGGCGCCGCGGTGTGGGACGACGACGGCAACCGCTACGTCGATGCCATGGCCTCGCTGTGGTATTGCCAGGTGGGCCACGGTCGACTCGAGATCGCAGAGGCGGTCGCCGCGCAGATGGGTGCGCTGGAGGCGTTTCACACCTTCGAGATGTTCACGAACGACCCTGCCGAGCGGCTCTGCGCGGCACTGGCGGAACGCTCGCCGATGCCGGACACCCGGGTTTTTCTCACCGACTCGGGCTCCGGGGCGGTGGAGACAGCGCTCAAGCTCAGCCGGCTCTACTGGGCGTGGCAGGACCAACCCGAACGACGGGTGGTCATCGCTCGTCAACGGGCCTACCACGGGGTTGGCTACGGCGGCACCACCGCGCAGGGGCTGCCCGCCAACCGCGAGGGGTGGGGCGAGTTGTTGGCCGACGTCGTGCACGTCGAGGCCGACGATCTGGCCCAGGTGAAGGAGCTGTTTGCCGCCTACGAGGGCCGCGTCGCCGCGGTGATCACCGAGCCGCTCCAGGGCGCCGCAGGCGTGTACCCTCCCCAGCCCGGTTACCTGGAGGGTCTGCGGGCGTTGTGCGATGAGCACGGCGCTTTGCTCATCTTCGACGAGGTGGTCAGCGGTTTCGGCCGGCTCGGTCACTGGTGGGGAGCCCAGCGCTACCAGGTGACCCCCGACCTCATGTGCTTCGCCAAGGGCGCCACGTCGGGCTATCTGCCGCTGGGCGGCGTGCTCACCAGCGAAAAGGTCAACGCCGTGCTCGAGGCCGACGACACCCGCATGCTGCGCCACGGCTTCACCTACTCGGGGCACCCCACGGTGTGCGCCG
The DNA here is from genome assembly GCF_035329545.1 of Candidatus Neomicrothrix sp. Taxonomy (NCBI): domain Bacteria; kingdom Bacillati; phylum Actinomycetota; class Acidimicrobiia; order Acidimicrobiales; family Microthrixaceae; genus Candidatus Neomicrothrix; species Candidatus Neomicrothrix sp. Next base: position 19,459 of record NZ_DAOLGP010000010.1, on the reverse strand, counting down.
CAGCGCTGGCCAACCTGGCGATCATCGAGGATGAGGGCTTGCTCGAGCGGGCGGTTCGCATCGGCGACCGCCTCGGCCCTGCGCTCGGTGCGCTCGTGGACGAGGGCCTGGCCTGCGAACTGCGCGGGACCGACGGCGTGTGGGCGCTGGGCCTGGGCGACGGGGTGACCCCGGCGGCGGTGCGCGACCACATGCTGGCCGCTGGGGTGATCCCCCGGCCGATCCCGGCGTCGACCGTGGCGTTCTGCCCACCGTTGGTGATCGGCGACGACGACCTCGACCTCATCGTCGACACCACCCGCAAGGCGCTGGCCGACCTGGCCGAAGCGCAAGCCTGACCGTGGGCGCTTCGACGGGTCCCAACCCCGGAGATGCGACGGTCAGGGCCATGCTGGCCGATGCCGAGCTGGCACCGTTCTGGCTGAGCCGTCCGGAGGTCCCGCTGCCGCCCCAGCCCCCGCTTCGGGGCCACCACCGGGCCGATCTGGTGATCATCGGCGCTGGTTTCACCGGCCTGTGGGCGGCCCATCAGGCGCTGGACGGCGACCCGGGCCGTGACGTGTTGGTGATCGATGCCTCCGGCCCCGGCGATGGGGCCTCGGGGCGCAACGGCGGGTTTTGCGACTCCTCGATCACCCACGGCACTGCCAACGGCATGTCGCACTGGCCGGACGACTACCCCACGCTGCACCGGCTGGGAAACGAGAATCTCCAGGGACTGCTCGCCGATCTGGAACGCCACGAGATCGACGCCCGCTGGGAGCCGGTCGGTGAGCTGGACGTGGCCAACGCCCCGTGGCAGCTGGAGGACCTGCTCGGCGGGGTGGCGTTGTTGGAACAGGCGGGGGAGCGGGTGACCGTGCTCGACCGCGACGCCGTGCAGGCCGAGGTGGCCTCGCCGACGTTCGTCGGTGGCATCTGGCGCCACGACAACGTGGGGTTGCTCGACCCTGGACGCCTGGTGGCCGGGTTACGGGCGGCGCTGGTGCGGCGCGGTGGACGTCTGGCGGATCACACCTCAGCCGAGGGGCTGGAACGCACCGACGCCGGCGTGGCGGTGCGGGGGCACGGGCTGCGGGTGGAGGCGGGCAAGGCGCTGGTGGCGACCAACGCGTTTCCCGGCCTGGTGCCCGCCATCCGCCACCAGGTGGTGCCGGTGTACGACCACGTGCTGGTGACCGAACCGCTCACCGCCGCACAGCGCCAGTCGCTGGGCTGGGCCAACCGCCAGGGCATCGGCGACGCCGCCAACCAGTTTCACTACTTCCGGCTCACCCCCGACGACCGGGTGCTGTGGGGCGGCTACGACGCCATCTACCACTACGGCGGCAAGCTCGGCCCGGCGGTGGAGGCCAACCAACCCACCGAGTCGATGCTGGCCGCCCAGCTGCTGGGGTGCTTCCCGCAGCTGGAGGGCGTGCGCATCAGCCACCGCTGGGGCGGGCCGATCGGCACGACCACCCGGTTTGCGTTCACGACGGGCTCGCGCTGGGACGACCGCGTGGCCTGGGCGGTGGGCTACACCGGGCTGGGGGTGGGGGCGACCCGGTTCGCCTCCAGGGTGGCGCTGGACCTGCTGGCCGGCGCCGACACCGAGCGCACCCGGCTGGCCATGGTGCGCCGGCCGCCGGTGCCGTGGCCGCCGGAACCGGTGCGTTGGGCGGGCATCACGCTCACCCGACGGGCGATCGCCAAGGCCGACCGCAACGATGGGCGCCGCGGGCCCTGGCTTCGGCTGCTCGATGCCGCCGGGGTCGGCTTCGACAGCTGAGGTGGTGCGAGGGGTTGGCTACCGGGCGCCCCAGGCGTAGGACTGCTTCTCGAGGTGGAGGTAGGTGAACACCTCGGTGCTGACCACGCCACCCAGCATGCGCACCCGGGTGTCGAGCAGCTCCAAGAGATCGGCGGGTCCAGTGCACACCACCTCCAGCAGCAGGTCGAAGCGGCCGGAGGTGACCACGACGTAGTTGAACTCGACAACCTCGGCCAGCTGCGACGCCAGGGTCTTGAGGTCGCCGGTGGCCCGGACCCCCACCATGGCCTGCAGTGTGAACCCCAGGCGCAGCGGGTCGGTGATCGCCACCACCTCGATCACCTTGGAATCGGTCAATCGCTGCACCCGCTGGCGCACGGCGGCCTGCGACAGGCCCACCTCAGGGCCGAGCTGGGCGTAGCTCATGCGACCGTCCAACTGGAGCTCGCGGATGATCGCCTTGTCGATCTCGTCGAGCTGCACCTGACCGGACGTGCCGTTGTCGTTCACCGGATCGTCCACGTTGCAATGTCGGTCATGCAGAAAGCGCCCCCATCGACTCGGTCAGCGCGGTTCGGATCACGTCCGCGATCAGATCGAACTCGTCGGTGCCGGCCACCAGCGCCGGCGACAGCTGGAGGACGGGGTCGCCGCGATCATCCGCCCGACAGATCAGTCCCAACTCGAAGAGTCGAGGGGAGAGCAGCTTGCGCAGCAGACGCTCGCCCTCAGCCGCACTGAACGTCTCCCGCGTGTCGCGGTCCTTCACCAGCTCGATCGCATAGAAGTAGCCCATGCCCCGGACGTCACCCACCACCGGCAGGTCGGTCAGGGTGTCGAGTGCGGCCCGAAACTCGTCCTCGTGCGACCTGACCCGACCGTTCAGGTCCTCGGCCTCGAACAGGTCCAGGTTGGCCATCGCCGCGGCGCAGCTCACCGGATGCCCACCGAAGGTGATGCCGTGCATGAACATGGAGCCCTCCTCCAGGAACGGCTCGGCCACCCGATCCGACACCATCACGCCGCCGAGCGGCGCGTACCCGGAGGTGAGACCCTTGGCCATGGTGATCATGTCGGGTTCCGAACCCACCCGCTCGGCACCGAAGTAGGCGCCGAGGCGGCCGAAGGCGCAGATCACCTCGTCGGACACCAGCAGCACGCCATAGCGATCGCAGATCTCCCGCACCCGCTGGAAGTACCCCGGCGGTGGCGTGAAACAGCCACCCGAGTTCTGCACGGGTTCGAGAAACACGGCGGCCACGGTGTCGGCACCCTCGCGCAGGATCGCCCGTTCGATGTCGTCGGCGCACTGCAGGGTGCACGCCGGCCCCGAGGCGCAGAACGCGCATCGGTAGCGGTTGGTGTTCTCCACGTGGATGCCGCCGGGCACGAGCGGTTCGAACAGGCCGCGGATTTCGGCAACACCCGTGAGGGACAGCGCCCCCATCGTGGTGCCGTGGTAGGCGGTCTGGCGGGCGATCGCCTTGTAGCGGTTGGGCTCGCCCCGGGCAGCGTGGTACTGGCGGGCCAGCTTCCAAGCCGACTCCACCGCCTCGCCGCCGCCGGTGGTGAAGAACGCCCGGTTGAGGTCACCCGGGGCCAGGGAAGCCAGCCGGGCGGCCAACTCGATCGCCACCGGGTGGGTGTAGCTCCACAGCGGAAAGTAGGCCAAGGCCTCGGCCTGCTCGGCCATGGCGGCTGCGATCGAGGAGCGCCCGTGGCCTGCGTTCACCGTGTACAGCCCGGCCAGGCCGTCCAGGTAGCGCTTGCCGTTGGCGTCCCACACGTAGCAACCCTCGCCCCGGTCGATCACGGCGATCTCCGACGGGTCGGAGGGGGCAAGCTGGGAGAAGTGACCCCAGGTGTGACGGGCGGACAATTCCTGAAGTTCGCTGGCTGAACGTGACACGACGCTCCTTTGCGGGCAACGTTGGATGGGTTGCGCCCCGCACGATTGGGCTGGGCGCTGACATGGGTTGAGGCTGCAGCCGGTGGTGCCCCGGCAGCAGCTAACCGGTTGTTCGCCGGGCGCGTAGCCCGGCGATGCCCAGGAAGATCAGGCTGATGATCAGGATGGCGGTGGCCAACACGTTCACCTGGGGCGGTAGCCCGTTCTTGACCGCGGCGTTGACGTACAGCGGGTAGGTGGTGGTCGAGCCGGCGTTGAAGAACGTGATGATGAAGTCGTCGAGGGACAGCGCAAACGACAACATCGCCGCTGCGATGATGCCGGGCATGATCATCGGCAGCGTGACCTTCCAGAACGTGCGCCGGGGGTTGGCGCCGAGGTCCATCGAGGCATCTTCGAGCGTCCAGTCGTGGCCTCGCACCCGGGCCCGCACGGTCAGGGCGACGAAGCTCACTTCGAAGCCGATGTGGGCGATGACGATCGTGCCGAACCCTCGGTTCCAGCCCAGGTCCAAAAACAGGGTGAGCAGCGAGGCGCCCATGACCACCTCGGCTGCGGTCAGCGGCAACACCAGAAACGTGTCGAGCGTTTTGCGGCCCACAAACCGCTGCCGCACCAGTGCGATCGCCACGAAGCTGCCGAGGATCACCGCAACGAACGTCGACACCGCTGCGATCTCGAGGCTGTTGCGCATCGCCTTGGTCAGCTCTGGGTAACGGAACGGGTCGGTCCAGGCATCCAGGCTGAACCGTTGCCACGTGAGGTTGAACTTGCCCTGCGGCTTGTTGAACGAGAACAGCACGATCACGAAGATCGGTGCGAAGAGGAACAACAGCACCAGCCCGGCGGACAGCCTCAGCAGCACCTCGCCGATCAGGCCGAAGCGCCGCGGGCGTGCGGGGGTCACGTCGGGCGCGATCGGCGCCGATCCTGCCAGCTCGCCGGTGCCCTGCTGCACAATGCCTTGGAGCGACATCAGACCAGGTCCTCGGTGCCCAGGGCCCGGGTGTACACCAGCACCAGGGCGAGCACGATCGCCATCAGCACGAACGACATCGCTGCCGCGGTCGGGTAGTCCTTCACCACGAGGAACTGCTTTTGGATGACGGTGCCCATCATCGTGGTCTTGGTGCTTCCGAGATAGTCGGCGTTGATGAAGTCGCCGCTGGCGGGGATGAAGCACAACAGGCTGCCGGCGAGCACGCCGGGCATCGACAGCGGCAGGATCACCTTGGTGAAGCCGCGACCCGCCGAGGAGTACAGGTCCCTGGACGCCTCGACGAGGCGGGGATCGATCTTCTCCAGGCTGACGTAGATCGGCAGCACCATGAACGGCAGGAAGTTGTAGACCAGCCCGCCGACCACCGCCCACGACGTCGAGAGGATGCGGCCCTCCGGCGGCAGCAGGCCGACCGTGCCCAGCGCCTCGACGATGAAGCCGTCGTCGGCCAGGATCGTCTTCCAGGCGATGGTACGAACCAGAAAGGTGATGAAGAACGGCAGGATCACCAGGCCGAGCATCAGGTTCTTCCAGCGCCCAGCCTTGAACGCCAGCACGTAGGCCAGCGGGTAGGCCAGCACGATCATGATCACCGTGGCAACGGTGGCGTACCCGAATGATCGCCCGATCTCTGCTCGGTACTGGGTGAAGGCCGACGAGTAGTTGCCCCACTCCCAGCCGAACTTCTGCACGGGCAGGTACACCGAGCCCGTGTTGGTCGACAGCGAGGTCTTGAACAACGTGAAGATCGGGATGACGAAGAAGATCATCAAAAAGATCAACGTCGGCGCGATCATGGCGTAGGGAACCCACCTGGCGGTGCGGCGCCCGCTGGACGCGGTGCCGGCCATCAGGGCCTCGTCGCCGTGATCGAGCGTTGGTGGGTCATGTGCTCAGCCCCCGGTGACCTTGGCGTAGGTCTTGACCATGGCCGCCTCGTCCTCCTCCTTGAGGGGAGGCCAGGCCTGCACCCGGTCCAGCACCTCCTGTGAGGGATTGACCAGCGGGTTGTCGACCAGTTCGGGGTTCACCTTCGCCAGTGCATCGTCCATGTCGCTGAGCACGGGGATGTACTGGACGTAGTCGGTGAGCATGGCGTAGTTGTCCTTGTCGTAGACAAAGTTCATCCAGGCCTCGGCGCCGTCGAGGTTCTCTGTTGTGATCGGCGCCACCATCGTGTCGATAAACATGGTGCCGCCGCCCTCGGGCACCACGAACTCGATGTCGGGGTTGTCCGCCTGCAGCTGAGCGACGTCGCCCGAGTACACCTGGGCGATGACCACGTTGCCGTTCGTGAGGTCGTCCTGGTAGTCGTTGCCCGTGAACCGCCGGATCTGCCCATCCTGGTTCTTCTCGGCCACCAGGTCGGACGCCTGCTGCACATCCTCGACGGTGACGTCGGCCAAATCGACGCCCTGGGCCAGCATGATCATGCCCAGGCCGTCCTGCATGTCGGACAGCATCGACACCCGGCCCTTGAACTTGGGGTCCCACAGGTCGTCGACCGAAGTGATTTCCCGGCCGGTCTCGGCCTTGTTGTAGGCCAGGCCGGCGAACCCGGTGAAGTAGGGCATCGAGTAGACGGCTCCCGGGTCCCAGACCCCCTCGATCAACTCGGGTCGGACGTTCTTCATGTTCGGGATCTTGGCGTGGTCCAGCTTGGTGAGCCACCCGAGGCTGATCAGGCGGGCGGTCATCGAGTTGGTGGGGATCACCAGGTCGGCGCCGATGTCCTGGCCGGCGGCGAGCGCGTCCCTGTTGGCGGCAAACCAGGTTTCGTTGTCCTGGAAGTTCTCCTTGTAGTCAACGGTGTATCCGGTCTCCTTTTCGAACTTCGCGTTGAAGCCCTCGGCCATGTACAGCGGCCAGTTGGAGATCCGCAGCAGCTTGCCGCCCGAGTTCTGGTCGCCGCCTCCATCTGAGGAGGACGTCTCCGAGTCGCCGCCGCAACCGGCCAACAGGCTCGGTCCCAACAACAGGCCGCCACCAAGCGCGGCGCCACCACCCAGGAACCGTCGTCGTGACCACTGGGCTTGGGCGAGTCGGCTGGTGGCATCGGTTGGGGTGGGGCTCATGAGCGTTCCTCTGCGGTCGGTGGGGCGTTGGGTTGGTTGATCGGCGGTGTCTGTGGCGGGCTACTCATCGACCGCGTCGGGGTCGTCCACTGCGGGTAGCGGGGCGTCGGGCAGCACGCAGGCGGCGTCGTCGGGCCAGTGGGCCCACAACCGGTCGCCGGGCCGCAAGCCGGGCAGGTGGTCCTCCGGGCCGAGGTGGGCGATCACTGGGTGCCCGTCGGCCGCTCGCATCGACAGGCGCACCACCGGGCCCTGGAAGGTGAGGTCGGTGACGGTCCCCTCGACGGCGGAGACGGCCTCGGGCCGTTCGGTCGCCACCGAGAGGCGCTCGGGTCGCACCATCACCACCACCTTGCCGGGTTGCACCTGGGGCGAGAAGCACCTGGCTCCCACCGTCGAGCCCAGCGTGGTGGCGGTGGCATGGCCGCCGCCGACCGACTCGGCGGTGCCCGGCCACAGGTTGGCCTGGCCGATGAACCCGGCCACGAACACCGAGGCGGGCCGCTCGTAGACCTCCGAGGGCGTGCCGATCTGCTCGACGCGACCGGCGTTCATCACGGCCATGCGGTCGGCCATCGTGAGCGCCTCCTCCTGGTCGTGGGTGACGTGCACGAAGCTGATGTCGATCTCTCGCTGGATGCGCTTCAGCTCGAACTGCATCACCTGACGCAGCTTCAGGTCGAGCGCGCCGAGGGGCTCGTCCAAAAGCAGGGCCGCCGGCTCGTTCACCAGGGCTCGCGCCAGCGCCACCCGCTGCTGCTGGCCGCCCGACAGTTGCGAGGGCTTGCGGTCGGCAAACTCGCCCAGGCGGACCACCTCGATGACGGCATCGACCTTCTCGCGCACCTTGGCCGCATCCCACTTCTTTGCGCGGGGGCCGTAGGCGACGTTGTTCCACACGTTCATGTGGGGAAACAGGGCGTAGTGCTGAAACACCGTGTTGACGTTGCGCTTGTGCGGCGGGGTGCGAGAGACGTCCTCGCCATCGAGCCGGATGGCGCCGCTCGTCGGGGTTTCGAAGCCGGCGATCATGCGCAGGGTGGTCGTCTTGCCGCAGCCGGACGGGCCCAGCAACGCAAAGAACTCGCCCTGCCCGATCGAGAAGTTGGCGTCGTCGACGGCCACGAAGTCGGTAAACGCCTTGGTCACATGCTCGATCTCGATGATCGGTGGGCGTTCGCCGCCCGCAGCACCGGACGTTGGAACGCCGTCGGTCGACACCTGCCCGGGGGCGATCTCACCGTCGGCGGTCGCAGCAGTACTCACACCAGTCGTCCCCTCGTCGGTGCCGAGCGATGCGGCGCCGGCGGCGCCACCCCCTCGCTGCGGACCGTCCGGCCCGCCCACCCTGTCCCCTGATCCGCAACTGTGCCACCGGACACGACCCCTCGCAAGCGTTTCTAACGTGAAAGGGAGGATTTACGACGGAATCCCTTGCATTCGCCCGCTCCAGCGCCCAGCATCTGCACCAAGGGGCAACCACGAGCGGTACGCGTCGTCGGCTTTCGGGTCGGCGACGCTTCCGTATTCAGGGTTGCGGTCGCGCAATCGAATCGTCCGCACCCTTCAACTCACATCACACGGGGAGCGACCGACCTATGGCCATGCAGAACTACATCGGGGGCGACTGGCGAGACGCCGCGTCGGGCAATACCGACGCCGTCGTCAACCCGGCGACGGGCGAGCAGATCGCCGAGGTGGCGGCGAGCGGCGCCGAGGATGTCGATGCGGCGGTCCAGGCGGCCACCGAAGCGTTTGGTTCCTGGAGGCGCACCACGCCGCGCGACCGTTCCGAGAAGCTGCTGGCCTTGGCCGATGCCGTGGAGGACAACCTGGACGAGCTCCAACGCCTCGAGATGGAGAACGTGGGCAAACCGGCCTCCATCATCGAGTTTGAGTTCGACCTGACGGTGGACAACCTGCGGTTCTTCGCCGGGGCGGCCCGCACGCTGAGCACCCAGGCGGCCGGCGAGTACCTCGAGAACCACACCTCGATGCTGCGCCGCGACCCGCTGGGCGTGTGCGCCGGCATCGCCCCGTGGAACTACCCGCTCAACATGGCGACGTGGAAGCTGGGTCCGGCCCTGGCCGCGGGCAACACCTTCATCCTCAAGCCCAGCGAGCTCACCCCGATGACCGCGCTGAAATTGGCGGAGATCTCGGCCGACATCTTCCCGCCGGGCGTGTTCAACGTGGTGACCGGTCAGGGCGAGACCGCCGGCGACGCCATCGTCACCCACCCGGATGTGGCCATGGTGAGCATCACCGGCGACGTCGACACCGGCAAGCTGATCGCCCGCAACTCGGCGGACAGCCTGAAGCGGGTGCACCTCGAGCTGGGCGGCAAGGCACCGGTGGTGGTCTTCGACGATGCCGACCTGGAGACGCTGGTCGCCACCCTGGCCGAGACCGGCTACTACAACTCGGGTCAGGACTGCACTGCGCCGTGCCGGGTCATAGCCGGGCCCGGCATCTACGAAGACCTGGTCGCCGCCCTGTCGTCGGCCGTGGGCGGGCTGGTCACGGGCGATCCGACCGACGAGGCCACCGAGATCGGTCCCGTCGTGTCGTCCGGACAACAGGAACGCGTGGCCGGCATGGTCAGCCGGGCCGCAGAGGCCGGGGCCGAGATCACCGTCGGTGGCTCCACGCTGGCCCGCTCCGGGTACTTCTATGCGCCGACGGTGGTGGCCAACCCGGCCCAGGACGCCGAGATCGTGCAACGCGAGGTGTTTGGCCCCGTCGTGTCGGTGCAGCGCTTCGCCGACGAGGACCAGGCGCTCGCCTGGGCCAACGACGTGAGGTACGGGCTCGCATCCTCAATCTGGACCAGCGATGTCTCCCGGGCGATGCGCATGAGCTCGCAGTTGCACTTCGGCACAGTGTGGGTGAACGACCACATTCCGATCGTCTCCGAGATGCCCCACGGAGGCTTCAAGCAGTCGGGCTACGGCAAGGACATGTCGATCTATTCGATCGAGCACTACACCGAGCTGAAACACGTCATGGTGAAGTTCTAGCGGCGCCGGACGTGGCCGCCACCGATCATCCCCCGCACCCCGGGCGGAACGATCCGCCCGGGGTGATGCCCGCCGAGACCGACCGGCACGAGCGCACCCTGATCGCCTGGCCGACCGAGGTGCGACGGGCGTTCTTCGGCGGTCACCTCGAGGCCGCCCGCACGGCCTGGGCCGACGTTGCCCGGGCCGTGGCCAGGTACGAGCCGGTCACGATGGTGGTCAACCCGGGGGAGCGAGCGAGCGCCGAGGCGCAGTTGGGCGAGGCCGCTGCGGCCCCGGCGCCCGGCGTGACGTTGGTGGAGCTGGCGATAGACGATGCCTGGATGCGCGACTCCGGGCCCATCGTGGTGCGTCGTCCAGGTGGCGAACGCGTCGACGACCGCGTCGCGGTGCAGTTCGGTTTCAACGCCTGGGGTCGGCTGGTCGAACCGTTCGACAGCGACGCCGTCGTTGCGACTGCGGTCGCCGAGCATCTGGGCCTGCCGGTGCTTTCAGCGCCGTTCGTGTTGGAGGGCGGCTCGATCGCGGTGGACGGTGCAGGCACGCTCGTCACCACCGAGCGGTGCCTGCTCAACCCCAACCGGGGGCCGCTGCCCGGCGGCTCACCACGCACCAAGGCCGGCATGGAATCGTTGTTGGCTCGGTGGTTGGGGGTCGAGCGCGTGGTGTGGCTGACCGACGGCCTCACCGACGACACCGACACCGACGGCCACGTCGACAACGTGGTGGCCATCCCCCGGCCGGGCGTGGCGCTGCTGCAGGGGTGCGACGATCCCGGCGATCCGGACGCCGCCACGGCAGCGGAGAGCGAGCGCCGCCTGAGGGCGGCGGGCTTCGAGGTGGTCATCATGGAGGCGCTGCCCCGCACCGAGTGCCACGGGCGCATGGTCGAGGTGCCGTACCTCAACTTCTACGTCGCCAACGGGTTGGTCGTCGTGCCGGTGACCGGCCACGTCTACGACGACGAGGCGCTGGGAATCATCGGCGAGCACTATCCGGGCCGGGAGGTCGTGGCGGTCGACGGCGCCATGATCGCCTACGGCGGCGGTGGGCCGCACTGCATCACCCAGCAGGTTCCCATCGCGGGGCGCGCGCAGTGAAGCTCATCACCAACCTCGGGGGAGCGGACTCACCGGCCCGCACCCGTGCGCCCGAGCGGGGCACCTTCCGGGTGGGGGCGGTTCAGACGGCGTGGCATCCCGACGCCGGCGAACACCGGGCCACCCTGACCGCCGGCGTCGAGCTCGCCGCCCGGGCCGGTGCGCGGCTGGTGTGCCTGCAGGAGCTGACGCTGTCGCCCTACTTCGCCATCGTGCCCGACGGAGCCGAGGCGCTCGGCGTGGTGGCCGAGCCGCTGCCAGGCGGCCCGACCCACGCTTTTGCCGCCGAGCTGGCGGCGCGCTTCGGCCTGGTGGTGCACGCCTCCCTGTTCGAGGCGGCGGGGGAGGGGGAGCACCCGCCCGGCGGCACCGTGCCCGCCGGTGGAGGGGGGTTCAACACCGCCATCGCCGTCGGCCCCGATGGCGAGCTGTTGGCCCGAACCCGCAAGCTGCACATCCCGGTGACCGCCGGCTACTACGAGGATCGCTACTTTGCGCCGGGCGACACCGGCTACCCCGTCGTCGACGTGGGGCCGGCCCGCATCGGGTTGCCGACCTGCTGGGACCAGTGGTTCCCCGAGCCGCCCCGGGCCTACTCGTTAGCGGGGGCCGACCTGCTGGTGTACCCGACCGCCATCGGCTCGGAGCCCGACCATCCCGGCTTCGACACCCGGCCGCTGTGGCAGCAGGTGATCGTCGGCAACGGCATCGCCAACGGCCTGGCGATGGTGGCGGTCAACCGCATCGGCACCGAACGGGCGACCGACCTGGTGGCTGCGGGGACGGCGCTTGATCCGCCGGACACGGCGATCACGTTCTACGGCAGCTCCTTCATCTCGGACCCGTACGGTCGGATCCTGGCCCAGGCGCCGCGCGACGCCGAGGCGGTGCTGGTGGCGGACGTCGACCTGGATGCCAAGCGCGATTGGCTGGAGCTGTTCCCGCTGCTTAACACCCGGCGCCCCGATACCTACGGTTCGATGACCGCCCAATGACCGACCCCTCAGCGATGGTCCTGGAAGTCGAACCAGCGGCTGACGAGCGGCAGGTAGGCGTGGCGCCAAGACGACAGGGGCACGTTGCGATGCTTCAGCTCGGCCAGCGCCGGGGGTGGCGCCTCACCGGTCAGAACCTGACTCAGCCGATGCCCCAACCAGGTGTTCATCGCCACGCCGCTGCCGTTGCAGCCGGTGGCGTACCAGGCTCCATCCAGGCGCCCGACGTGGGGCAGGCGGTCCAGCGTGAGCGCCACGTTGCCGCCCCAGGCGTGCTCCACGGCGGTGCCGGCCAGCTGGGGGTGGACCCGCAGCATCGAGTCGTAGAGGAAGTCGCGGGCCTCGGACACGTCCACCGGGTCGAGGCTGCGGCGCCCGCCGAAGGCCAGGCGCCGATCGGGCGTGAGGCGCCAGTAAAACAAAAAGTTCTTGGTGTCCACCATCATCCGCCCGGTGGGGCTGACGCTTCGGGCCAGATCCTCGGGCAGCACCTCGGTGGCGATGATGTAGCTGCCCACCGGCACCACCTTGCGTCGCAGGACCGGCGTGGCGGCATCGGCGTAGGCGTTGGTGGCCAGGATCACGTCGGCGGCCTCGACGCTGCCCCGCGTGGTCGTCACCCGGTGGCGCCCGGCGCGCCGGCTCAGGCCGGTCACCCCGGTGCGGTCGATCACCCGGGCGCCCGCGTTCATGGCCCGGGTGGCCAGGCCGGCGTGAAGCCTGGCCGGGTGCAGCCCGCCCGTGCGGTCGAAGACGACCCCGCCGTGAAACGCCTCGCTGCCGATCTCGGCGCCCAGGTCGCCGGCCTCGACAAACCTGACGGCCTCGCCCAGGGCGGCGTGCTCTGCCGCCTGGTGGCGCAACTCGTCGGTGTGCGATGGCGAATGGGCCAGGTACAGCTGACCGCTCCGGACGTAGTCGCAGTCGATGCCGGCTCGGCCGTCGTCGCCGGCGATGGTGGCCTCGACGAAATCGAATGCCTCGTTCGCCTCGGCGTACAGGCGGGTGCCCAGCTCGCCGTAGTGCCGCTCGAGGCCGGCCGGCCCGGACTTGAGCTCGGGGATCACCATGCCGCCGTTGCGGCTGGAGGCGCCCCAGCCCAGCGGCTCGCGGTCGAACACCACCACCGAGCGTCCGGCGGTCGCCAGCGTGTCGGCGGCGGCCAGGCCGCACAGCCCGGCGCCGACGACCACGACGTCGACCGAGGCCGGCGGTTCGCCCCCGGTGGGGGGAGGCGGCGGCACCTGTGCCTGCCACAACCCGCTCTCGGCATAGCTGGGGGCAAGCAGGGCAGGCACGTTGCGCAACCTACCGCCGCCCTCGCCGCTTGTGACCGAAAACCCTTGCCCAACGGTGCGGCACCGACCAACTCACTGACACGATCCGCCTCGTGGTGGATCCGACGATCAAGGACATCATCGTGAACGACACCGAGCGCAACGAAACCGGCACAGCGCTGCCCACCATCGACCACTGGTTGGAGGACGCACGCTGGGCGGGCAACGGCGAGCGCGTCGGCGACGTGTTCGATCCCGCCCGGGGCGAGGTGGCGGCGCGGGTGCGGCTGGCCTCGAGCGACGACGTCGACACGGTGGTGCGGGCGGCCCGTCGGGCGCACGCCGGCTGGCGTGAGACATCGTTGTCCAAGCGCAGCGCCGTGCTTTTCGCGTTCCGGGAGGCGCTCATGCGCCGGGCCGACGAACTGGCGGCGGTGATCAGCGCCCAGCACGGCAAGGTGCGCTCCGACGCCGCCGGCGAGTTGCAGCGGGGCATAGAGGTGGTCGAGTTCGCCTGCGGCATTCCCACCATGCTGACCGGCGCCCACAGCGAGGGCGCCTCGACCCACGTCGACGTCACCACGATCCGCCACAGCGTCGGCGTCACCGTTGGCATCACCCCGTTCAACTTCCCCGCCATGGTGCCGCTGTGGATGTGCCCGGTGGCGATCGCGTGCGGCAACTCGTTCATCCTCAAGCCGTCCGAACGCGATCCGGGGGCGGCGATGATCCTGGCGGAGTGTTGGGCCGAGGCCGGGCTGCCCACAGGGGTGTTCAGCGTGCTGCACGGCGACGCCGTCGTGGTCAACGCCCTGCTGACGCACTCCGCCGTGGACGCCGTCTCGTTCGTGGGCTCCACCCCGATCGCCCGTCACGTCTACGAGACCGCCTCGGTCACCGGGATGCGGGTGCAGGCGCTGGGCGGGGCGAAGAACCACATGATCGTGCTGCCCGATGCCGACATGGAGGCCGCCGCCGACGCTGCGGTCAGCGCCGGCTACGGCTCGGCCGGTGAGCGCTGCATGGCCATCTCGGTGGTGGTCGCCGTCGACCCGGTAGGCGACGAGCTGGTCGAGGCGATCGCCGAACGCTCCAGCAGCATCGTGGTCGGCCCCGGCTCGGATGATGCCTCCGAGATGGGCCCGCTGGTGACGGCGGCCCATCGCGACCGGGTGCGGGGCTACGTCGACGCCGCCGAGGCCGACGGGGCCACGCTGGTCATCGACGGCCGGACGCTCGAGGTGGCGGGCAGCCCCGACGGTTACTGGATGGGCCCGACGCTGATCGACGACGTCACCACGAACATGTCGGTGTACACCGACGAGGTGTTCGGCCCGGTGCTATGCGTGGTGCGGGTGCCCGACTACGAGGCGGCCGTCGAGCTGGTCAACACCAACCCCTACGGCAACGGGGTGGCCATCTTCACCCGCGATGGCGGGGCGGCCCGGCGCTTCAGCGTCGAGGTGGAGGCCGGCATGGTGGGGGTCAACGTGGCCATCCCGGTGCCCGTCGCCTACCACTCCTTCGGAGGCTGGGGGGAGTCATTGTTCGGCGACACCCACATCTACGGTCCCGAGGGTGTTGCCTTCTATACCCGCAACAAGGTGGTCACCACCCGCTGGGCCGATCCGTCCACGCGGGGTCCCGACCTGGGCTTCCCCACCCACACCTGAGGAGTTTGACCATGACTACCGACGTGACATCGATGCGGATCGACGGGGCGGCCGTCGGCGCCGACGAGCACACCACCGTGTGCTCGCCCTACGACGGGCGTGAGCTGGGGCGGGTACCCAGGGGGACCGAGGCCGACGTCGACCGTGCGGTGGCCGTGGCGCTCGAGCGTCATCTCGGGGGAGCGCTGCCGGCGCACGAACGGGCCGAGATCCTCGATCGGGCGGCGGTGGCGCTCACGATCCGTCACGAGGAGTTCGCCCAATCGATCAGCGCCGAGGCGGCCAAGCCGATCGCCACCGCCCGCGTCGAGGCAGAACGGGCGGTCGACACGTTCCGCTTCTCCGCCGCCGTGGCCCGCACGATGACCGGTGAGATGGTGCCGATGGAGGCCTCGTCGGCGGGCCTCGGCAAGCTGGGCTTCGTCCTGCGGGTGCCCATCGGCGTGGTCGGGGCGATCTCACCGTTCAACTTTCCGCTCAACCTGGTCACCCACAAGGTGGCGCCGGCGATCGCCGCCGGGTGCCCGGTGGTGCTCAAGCCGGCGTCGTCCACCCCGCTCACGGCGCTGCTGCTCGCCTCGATGCTCGAGGACGATGCCGGCCTGCCGCCCGGGTGGCTCAACGTGGTGACCGTCCCCGGTTCGGTGGCCGACGCCCTGGTCACCCACGACGATGTGGCCGCCATCTCCTTCACCGGCTCGCCCGACGTGGGCTGGGAAATTCGGGCCAAGGCGCCCCGCAAGCGGGTCGGGCTCGAGCTGGGCAACAACGCCCCGGTCATCGTGCACCGCGACGCCGATGTGGCTGTCGCCGCGCAACGGGTGGCCGCGGGCGGCTACTCCTACTCCGGGCAGACGTGCATCTCGGTGCAGCGGGTGTACGTCCACGACGACGTGGCCGACGAGTTCCTCGGCGCGTTCGAGGCCGAGGTGTCCGCTCTGGTGGTGGGCGACCCGGCCGACGGCGCCACCAACGTCAGTGCGTTGATCGATCGGGGCGAGACCGACCGGGTGGTCGGCACCGTCACCGAGGCGATCGCTGCGGGGGCCACGGCGGTCGTCGGCGGCGGGGTCGCCGACGGGCTGCTGGCGCCCACCGTGCTCAGCGGGGTCACCCCCGACATGGCGGTCAGCCGCACCGAGGTGTTCGGCCCGGTGGTCGGCGTGGCCAGCTACAGCGACGTAAACGACGCGTTCGCGTGGGCCAACGACAGCCGCTACGGGTTGCAGGCCGGGATCTTCACCAACGACCTGTCGCTGGGCCTCGATGCCGCCCACCGCCTGGACTACGGCGGGGTGTGCATCAACGAGGTGCCCACCTTTCGAACCGACCAGATGCCCTACGGCGGCATCCGGGACTCGGGCAACACCAAGGAGGGTCCGGCCTGGGCGGTGCGGGAGATGACCGAGGAGCGCATGGTGGTCATCACCCGCTGATCAGCGGCGTCGCTCACAGCCGGTCGAGCACCTCGGCCACCATGCCGGTCGTCGTCCCGGGGTGCAGAAACGCGCAGCGCAGGATCGGCTTGCCGTCGTGGTTCGATGGCACGACGAAGCCCACCTGATCGGCCAGCAGTTGGTCGGAGAATCGCTGGTAGTCGCCGGCGTTCCAGCCGGAGCGCGTGAACGCCACAACCGACAGCTGAGGCTCGATCACCAGGTCGAGGTGCGGCGCCTCCCTCACCCGGTCCGCAGTCCAGCGGGCCAGGCTCAGCGCAGCCTCGATCGCGTCCCGGTAGGCGCCCAGGCCGTGCACGGCCAGCGAGAACCACAGGGCCAGCCCCCGGGCCCGACGGGTGAGGTGATGGGCGTAGTCGGCCGGGTTCCAGCCGACGTCGCTTGGGTCGCCCGTGTCGTGCAGCACGTCGAGGTAGCCGGCGTGCTGGGCGTGGGTGACGGCGGCGACCGCCGGCTCCCGGTACAGCAGCGCGGCACAGTCGAACGGCGCAAACAGCCACTTGTGCGGGTCGACCACCATCGAGTCGCAGCCCTCGATGCCGTCGAACCGGCTGCGGGCCGACGGGGCCAGGCGTGCCGCCGCCCCGTAGGCGCCGTCAACGTGAAACCACCACCCGTGCGCCGTAGCGACGTCGGCGATCGCATCGAGTTCGTCGACGATCCCCAGGTTGGTGGTGCCGGCGGTGGCGACCACCGCCATCACCCGCTCGGGTTGCTCCAGCCGGCCCGCCACCGCCGCCAACCCCCGGCCGGTGAGGCGACCGTCGACCGTCGGCACCGTGATCACGTCGACGTCCAGCAGGTGTGCGGTGTTGCTCACCGAGCTGTGCGCCTGGTCGGAACACACGATCGAGGTGGCCGCCCGAGCGTCGCCAAGACGCCGCCGGGCCGCGTCGCGAGCGACGGCCAGCGCCGACAGGTTGCCAGCACTTCCGCCCGACACAAAGCAGCCTCCGGCCGAGACGGGCATGCCCATCTCAGCCGCCAACACGGCCAGCGCCTGGTTCTCGGCATGCACGGCGCCGGAGGCGTCCAACCACGACGTGGCGTTCAGCGACGACGCCGACACCACCATGTCGAACATCAGCGACGCCTTGGTGGGCGCAGCGGGAATGAACGAGAGATAGCGCGGGCTGTCCACCGAGATCACCGACGTGGCGAGCACGTTGGTGAATTGGGCAAACACCTCCTCCGGCGGTCGCGGGCGCTCGCCGATCAGGTTGGGCGCCCGCTGCGCGAGCGACGTCATCGATTCGGGGTGGTCGAGCGGCACGGGATCCAGCCGCAGCCGGTCGACCACATAGTCGGCGACCAGCGACATGATCCGGTCGGTCACCTCATCGCTCTGGTGCATCCGCCCAGCATGGCGGCTGCGTCAACCGCACCAGCTGGGCTGCGGGCTACTCGCCGCCCAATTCCTGGCGGATCATGTTGAGCGCCGAGCCGGCCTTGAACCAGGCGATGTGCTCCGGCGACATCGTCTGGTTGGTGAGGAACTCCTCACTGGTGCCATCGGGGTGGTTGAGCACGCACGTCACCTGGCCACCGGGGGTCAGGTCGGCCAGCCCGGTGATGGAGATGGTGTCGTCCTCACCGATGGCGTCGTAGGTGGCCGGGTCGTCGAAGGTCAGGGCCAGCACGCCCTGCTTCTTCAGGTTGGTCTCGTGGATGCGGGCGAAGCTGCGCACGATGATGGCGGCGGCGCCGCGGAAGCGAGGTTCCATGGCGGCGTGCTCGCGGGACGAGCCTTCTCCCCAGTTCTCGTCGCCGACCGCCACCCAGCGCACGCCTGACTCGCCCAAGTGCTTGGCGATGTCCGGGTAGGTCTTGGTCTCGCCGTCGAGCGGATCCTTGCCGGTGCCGGCCTCACCGGTGAAGGCGTTGACGATGCCGTTGAACAGGTTGCCCGAGATGTTCTCGAGGTGGCCCCGGTACTTCAGCCACTTGCCGGCCATCGAGATGTGGTCGGTCGTCGCCTTGCCCTGGGCCTTCAACAGCAGCGGCAGCTCGACGTAGTCCTCGCCGTCCCACGGCTCGAATGGGATCAGCAGTTGCAGCCGGTCCGAGTCGGGGCTGACGACGATCTCGATGTCGGAGGAGTCCGCCGGCGGGGCGATGAAGCCGTCCTCGCCGGGGTCGAAGCCCCTGGCCGGCAGTTCCTCACCCACCGGGATCGCCAGCTTGATCTCCTCGCCGTTTGCGTTGGTGATGGTGTCGGTCAGCGGGTTGAAGTCCAACGTTCCGGCCAGCGCCAGGGCGACGGTGGTCTCGGGGCTGGTGACGAACGCGTGCGTGCTGGCGATGCCGTCGTTGCGCTTGGGGAAGTTGCGGTTGTAGCTGTTGACGATCGTGTTCTTCTCGCCCTCCTTGACGTCGGAGCGGCTCCACTGGCCAATGCACGGCCCGCAGGCGTTGGCCAGCACGGTGGCGCCGGCGGCCTCGAAGGTCTCGAGCAGCCCGTCGCGCTCGATCGTGGCCCGCACCTGCTCGGAGCCGGGCGTAATCATCAGCTCGGTCTTCACCTTCAGGCCGTTGTCGGCGGCGTGGCGCAGGATCGAGGCCGCCCGGGTGATGTCCTCGTAGGAGGAGTTGGTGCAGGAGCCGACCAGCGCGGAGGACACCTCGAGTGGCCAGCCGTTCTCGCGGGCCTCGGCGCCAAGCTCGCCCACCTCGCGGGCCAGGTCCGGGGTGAACGGGCCGTTGATGTGGGGCTGCAGCGTGCTCAGGCCGATCTCGACGACCTCGTCGTAGAAGTCGGCCGGGTTGGCGAGCACCTCGTCGTCGGGGCGCAGGTGGTGGGCGACGGTATTGGCCGCATCGGCGATCGCCTCCCGGCCGGTCGCCTTCAGGTAGCGGGCCATGGCGTCGTCGTAGCCGAACAGCGAGGTGGTGGCACCGATCTCGGCCCCCATATTGCAGATCGTGCCCTTGCCGGTCGCCGAGATGCTGGTGGCGCCGGGGCCGAAGTACTCGACGATGCTGCCGGTGCCACCCTTGACGGTGAGGATGTCGGCCACCTTCAAGATGATGTCCTTGGGGGAGGACCAGCCGTTCAGCTCGCCCGTCAGGTGCACGCCGATCAAGCGGGGCCAGCGGACGTTGAAGGGGAACCCGGTCATCACGTCGACCGCATCGGCGCCGCCGACGCCGATGGCGATCATGCCCAGGCCGCCGGCGTTGGGGGTGTGGCTGTCGGTGCC